>CALCUQ010000351.1 GCA_937906795.1 uncultured Bacteroidales bacterium
GGTGTAGATTCATCACTAGACAAAGAGGCTGTTAGAGTTGTATCAAGTTCTCCAAAATGGACTCCTGGTAAACAAAGAGATAAAGCTGTAAAAGTAAAATTCGTGTTCCCAGTGATCTTCCAATTAAGATAATTAAAACAATAACTATAAAGCAAAAAGAGGCCAAGTCAATTGGTCTCTTTTTTTTGTAATACACAACAACCGTAAGGAAACAAGCATAACCTTATGATAATTTATGTGTAAAGTCTATAATGGTTTAACGTTAATAAATTTTGTTTCCAGCCTTTTAAGAAGTCCCAAATGATAACACAATCTTCTGATTCTCTGTCTTGTATTGGGGTTATCGCTAATCAATTTATCTTTGCTCCATTGAGTCAGGCTCCTGTATTTGAAGAATTCTTCTTTATATGGATGTTCACAATACTTAAACCACGGCTTTACTCTTGCTGTATAATGAAGAATAACAGGATTGCCTATAGCCTCCTTTAACTCATCGCAGTAACTGTTGTCAATTACAAGTTCATTGTATAGAAATCCATTCTGGAGGTTATATTTTAATGGTAAAGATAACTTTGTATCCCTAAGGGTAAAGTTAAGAACATCCTGGTCATGACATTTTAATCTTTCTGGATAAGAAGTGGCAAAATTTATAAAATCATTCAATAGATCATGTTCCCGCCAGTATTTAAGATTGATTAGTAAAACTCCGGAGTTAAAATATCCATAGGAGGAGGGATAACCAAGAGTTTGATATCTTGATGCATCCCACTGCCCTGCATCAGCAACTGCAGCAACAGAGACTCCCTCAAGATCAATATCAAACAAACCTTTTAAAGAACCTCTTACTATAATATCACCATCGAGATAAAGGACTCTATCAATATCTGCCGGCAAAAGTACTCCCAAGAATAATCTATAATAGGCTACCAAAGATCTGATGTGACTGTTTTGTCCTTGTCGGGAAACAAAAAAACAATCATTTATCTTATCCATTGTATAGTATCTTGAAATACAGCCATACTTATTTATTATGGCCTCTAGAGCCTGCTTATCCTCTTTGGTAACAGAAGAATCCAATATAATGTGGAATGTAGTCCTAGAATCCATATTATTTTCACATACCGAGCAAATCATAACCCCAGTAGGCATAATATAATTATGATCCGTACAACAAACTATATGCATTATCTTCTTTTTAAAAGGTTAATAAGATAAAAAAACTCTCTTTTGCAAATAATCAATGAAAGTACAAAATATATGACACAACCAGATATTACCCCTATAATAAGCTGATACACTGATGATTCTATAAATAAATTTATCATATATACAGAAACCACCATTACAACAGATTGTAACAAAATAGGAAACAGATTCTTAAAATGGCAAGTGGCAGTAACTTTTGGTAAAATTCTTTTGGTAAATTGAGTTATGACAAACAGATCAAACAAAGAATAGAAAACCAGTCCAATACACATTCCCTTTACACCAAAATTTACAGATACACACAAAATTATAACTGCACCTATCTTCTTTATTATCTCTGATTTAAGAGAATAATCGCTCCTGTGTTTCGCATTTAGAAGATTCCATGTCATCCTCATTACAGGATCCCACATATATGCAATACAAAGTATCTGAATATACACAACAGCACCAAGCCATTCATCAGTTAGAACAACCTTTATAAATGGCTCAGCCAGAACCGCCAGACCAAACATCATTGGAAAAACAACATAAGATGTAAGTCTTATAAAAAGATAAAATTTCTCTGTTAACCTTTCATCCTGATCCTGCAGCTCACATTGGATAGGATAAACCACTCTGTCGAGAATAGAAGTAAGATTTGTAGATGGAAACTGGGTTAATGTTGTTGCCCTGTTATAAAGACCCAACTCCTTTGCAGGAAAAATCTTGCCTATTACCAACGAATAAATGTTCATATATATGGTGTGAAGCAACCCGCCAAGCAACAACTTTGAACCAAATGAAAAAAGCTCATTGAACGACTTTCTGGAAAAGACAAGAGCAGGTATCCATTTAGAAGTAACCCACAGCAGTAAAGTGGTTATAGCACCATTTAGCAAACTCTGTACAACAAGAGTCCACACACCATACCCATTATATGCCATCCAAACAGCTACACCACCACTCAAGCAAACAGAAACAATAGAAATATAAGACTGCTTTCTAAAATTAAGATCAATTATAAGCAAAGACCTTTGTACTCCCGACAAAGAATTGATTATAAGGCTCAATCCCACCCAAGCTATTATTGCCTCCAATATTGGCTGATTATAAAACCTTGCAATCCAAGGGGCAGCCACCAAAAAAAGAATATACATTAATACACCAACAGCAATATTAAAGTAAAATACTGTTGACAAATCCTCTTTTGTTCTGCTTTGCTTTTGTATTAAAGCATTTGAAAATCCAGAATCTATGAAACTTTGTGCAATTGCCATAAATATGGCAAGCATAGCAATTAAGCCATAATCATCTGGCATAAGCTGCCTTGCAATTATAAAAGACAAGACAAACTGGATACCCTGGTAGGAAAAACGCTCTATAGCACTCCAGAGTATCCCTTTTGTAGCTCTTGTCTTTAAATCACCCGCCATTGTGCAATTGCCTGTTGTTTCTATCTGTTTTTAAGCATTTCAACCACCTTGTCAACAGGTAAAGCCTTAACCTCTCTTCCTTTATAACCCTTAGTATCCTTAGCCATAAACAGAGAATTCCACAAAGCTTCTGCGGTAGCCTCTATGGTTGCACAGAAAATAGGGGACATCTGACCATTATCCAATAAAGTTTGAGTATGAGTCTTCTTACCATCCTCTATCAAATTTTCTGGAGCCACAGACAAAGCAATAACATAGTCACCACTACCATTGGATGCAATTCCACCAGTCTTTGCCAAACCCATCATAGCCCTTTTAGCCACACGCTCAAGGTTTCTTGAATCAATAGGAGCATCTGTAATTACAACCATCATACAAGAACCATCTACAGAAGAAGCCTGAGGGATATGTTGTTTAAAATCAAACTCACCTAATTTTTGACCAACTTGAACACCATCAATTTCCAGAACACCACCATAGTTAGTCTGAACAATTACACCAATTGTATAACCGCCCAAAGACTCAGGTAAAACTCTGGAAGCTGTTCCAATACCACCCTTAAAATCAAAACAGATAGTACCGGTACCAGCACCCACACAACCTTGCTCAACAGGACCACCTTTTGCAGACTCAATAGCCTCTACAACCATTTGAGGTGTAACATATCTTGCCTGAATATTATTCAATCTGCCATCATTGGTCTCACCGACAACAGCATTTACAGATCTGATAGACTCATTTCCCTTCTGAGAAATTGTATATGTAATGATACCATCAATACCCGCAGCAACATTTAGAGTATTTGTAAGAACAATAGGAGTCTCAATATTACCTAATTCCTGCACCTGAGTAAAACCTGCCAATTTGCCAAATCCGTTACCTGCATAAATTGCAGCAGGAACCTTTTTTCTAAAAATATTGCCTTGGTGAGGAACAATAGCAGTAACACCTGTTCTAATATCCTCCCCGACAACACATGTTACATGACCTACAGTAACACCAGGAACATCAGTTATAGCATTATTTTTACCAGGAGCAAAAATACCGGTCTTAAAACCCAACTCCCTTAAAGTTTTCTGAGCATATAACGCATCATTACCTACAAAGAAAAAACATAAAAATAACAATGATATCAAAAAATTTCGTCTCATAATTGTAAAGAATTAATGTTTGTACAAATATAGTTTTTACTTTTGTGCTTTGTAAGATATTTTTGAAATAAAATTATGGAGAGAACAATTTTTGTTAGTGTTATTACGCCAGACAGCTCAGTTGAACAAGTAAACGAGTATTTGGACGAGCTACAGTTTCTTGCAGAAACAGCAGGTGCAATAGGAGAGAAGAGATTTGTACAAAAGGTAGACAAACCTAATTCCAAGACATACGTAGGTACTGGAAAACTGGAAGAGATTAAAGCATACATAACAGAAAATGAAATCTCTCTTATAATTTTTGATGACGAGCTAACTCCATCACAACTTAGAAACCTTGAAAGGGAATTTGAGTGCAGGATTCTTGACCGCACCAATCTTATCCTTGACATATTTGCCCAAAGGGCAAAAACAGCCTATGCAAAAACACAGGTTGAACTTGCCCAATACCAATATCTGCTGCCAAGACTAACCCGTATGTGGACACACCTTGAAAGACAAAGAGGAGGTATTGGTATGAGAGGTCCCGGAGAGAGTCAGATAGAAACAGACCGCCGTATTATTCTCGACAAAATAAGCAGGTTAAAAGACCAATTGAAGAAAATAGACAAACAGATGGCCTCACAAAGAAGCAACAGAGGGAATATGGTTAGAATTTCATTGGTTGGATATACCAACGTTGGTAAAAGTACACTAATGAATCTGTTGGCCAAAAGTGATGTCTTTGCAGAAAACAAACTGTTTGCAACACTTGATACCACTGTAAGAAAAGTTGTCATAGAGAATGTTCCTTTCCTTTTAAGCGACACTGTTGGATTTATAAGGAAACTTCCACACCAACTTGTAGAATCATTTAAAAGTACTCTGGATGAGGTTAGAGAGGCTGATATTCTAATGCACGTGGTTGATATCTCACATCCAAATTTTGAAGAACAAATTAGAGTGGTAAAAAACACACTTCAGGAAATTGGGGCAGGGGATAAGCCAACCTTTATGGTGTTCAATAAAATAGATGCATACAAATATGTAGAACAGGATGAGTTTGATCTTGGACCAAAGAAAAGAGAAAACTACTCTTTGGAAGAACTAAAGAACTCCTGGATGTACAAAGAGAACACCCCGGCAATCTTCATTTCTGCCAAACAAAAATTGCATATAGACAAATTAAGGAACGACCTGTATAAAATGGTTGCAGAAATACACGCCGGAAGATGGCCGTTTGACAATTTCTTGTGGTAAGGCCACTACAGAGCAAACTCTTTTATGAATCTGATAACCTCAGTTGGATTCTCAATAAAAGAGTTATGTCCTGTACCCTCTACAATACAATGCTTTACATTAGGGAATTGAGCTATTAGAGAGTCTCTTGTTTCATTTGTAATAAACTTGTCGGCATCTCCATATATAGCCATTGCATTAGTACATTTTGCAAGCACATCTTTTGTGTCAACCCTCTCCATCATACCCTTAATACAAGCAACAATGCCTATAGGGTCATGAGTCTCAATAACCCCAAGCGTTTCAGCTATTTTTTCGTCGAGACGTCTTAGATTAGCCGGAGAATACATTTGAGGAATACTAAGGTTTGCAAGCTTGACTATCTTTGAATTTATAACCAGCTCAATCTCTCTTTTGCGATTCTCTTTTTTCTCATCAGAATCTGCAAATGGAGTGGAGTTAAGAAGAATTAACCCCTTAAAAAACTCAGGAAACAATTTTATGCAATTCTGTGCAATATAACCACCCATAGAATGTCCTGCAACATAAGCACAGTCAACGCCACATTTTTTTAGGACATCTACCGCAACAGTAGCACTGAACTCCATTGTGTTTATATCTTTATTTGATCCCGACAAACCATGACCAGGCAAATCAAGCATTATTACTCTATAACCCTCCTTCTCCAAAGCCTGGGCAAAATCCTCAAAAATATACAAAGTTTCCAAGTAACCATGCAACAGAAGAATTGTCTTGTCACCTTTCTTTGAATCCCAGATATGAACAGGAATACCGTTAGATATTGCAAAAAACTCCATAGTCAACTATTTATAGGGCAAAGATAATGATAAATTGTTTTGGAGCAATTTAAAAAAGAAATTAGCTGACCTGTGGCCAGCTAATTCTATAAGAATAATGTGCAGAAAAATTAGTCTTTTAATTTTGCGCACAAGAACTCTCTGTTAAGTCTTGCAATGTGAGCTACAGATACATGTTTTGGACACTCCATCTCACATGCTCTTGTGTTAGTACATGCACCAAAACCTAACTCATCCATTTTTGCAACCATAGCTTTTGCTCTTCTTGCACCCTCAACTTTTCCTTGAGGAAGTAAAGCCAAAGAACTTACTCTAGCTGCAACAAACAACATTGCTGAACCGTTCTTACAAGTAGCAACACAAGCACCGCAACCTACGCATGCTGCTGCATCCATACTCTCATCAGCATCTTTTTTAGGAATTGGAATAGCATTACCATCTACAGTTACACCTGTATTTACAGAAACGAAACCACCTGCCTGAAGAATCTGGTCAAATGCACCTCTGTTAACAACCAAGTCTTTAATTACAGGGAAGCCAGCACTTCTCCAAGGCTCAATTGTAATGGTATCACCATCTTTAAATTTACGCATATGCAATTGGCAAGTAGTAATCTCGTTGTCTGGTCCATGTGCTCTACCGTTGATATATAGTGAACAAGCACCACAAATACCCTCGCGGCAATCATGGTCAAAACTTACAGGACCGCTTGATTTGCAACCTTTATTAATGGCAACCGGATCAATATTTTCTGCAATCAGCTGCTCATTAAGGATGTCCATCATCTCTAGGAATGAACTGTCTGGGGAGATATTTTTAACTTTATAAGTCTCAAATTTTCCCTTTTCTTTTGCGTTTTTCTGACGCCAAACCTTTAATGTTAAATCCATATCTTGTAATTTTCTTAGTCTTTATAGTTTCTTGTAGATGGTTTTACAAACTCGTAATTCAAAGCCTCTTTATGTAATACAGGATCTTTGTCCTCACCTTGGTACTCCCAAGCTGCTACATACATATAGTTCTCATCATCACGTTTGGTTTCTCCATCCTCTGTTTGCATCTCTTCACGGAAGTGACCACCGCAAGACTCATTTCTGTTAAGAGCATCTCTTGCCATAAGGTCTCCAATCTCAATAAAGTCTGCCAAACGAAGAGCTTTCTCCAACTCTTGGTTAAACTCACCGTTCTCACCAGCAACATAAACATTGCTCCAGAACTCTTTCTTAAGAGCTTTGATTTTCTCAATAGCAGTCTTAAGACCAGCCTCTGTTCTTGCCATACCAACATGCTCCCACATAATGTTACCAAGCTCTTTGTGAAGAGTATCAACTGATTTTTTACCTTTAATTGAAAGAAGTTTGTTAATTTTCTCAACAACTGCTTTCTCAGCCTCAGCAAATGCAGGGTGATTAATATCAGTTTTAGGTTCAGCAAATTTATGAGACAAGTAATCACCAATTGTGTAAGGAAGAATAAAGTAACCATCAGCAAGACCCTGCATTAGAGCAGAAGCACCCAAACGGTTTCCACCATGGTCACTAAAGTTAGCCTCACCAATAGCATACAAACCAGGAATTGTAGTTTGTAGGTTGTAATCTACCCAAATACCACCCATTGTATAGTGGATAGCAGGATAAATCATCATTGGAGTTTCGTATGGATTTTGGTCTGTGATTTTCTCATACATTTGGAACAAGTTTCCATAACGAGCAGCAACAACATCTTTACCTAAACGTTGGATAGCATACTTGAAATCCAAGAATACTGCCAAACCGGTAGTGTTCACACCATATCCGGCATCGCAACGCTCTTTTGCCGCACGAGAAGCCACGTCACGAGGCACCAAGTTTCCGAATGCAGGATAACGTCTCTCCAAATAGAAGTCGCGATCCTCATCAGGTATATCGTTTGCAGTTTTTCTTCCTTTTTGCAATGCTTCTGCATCCTCTTTCTTCTTTG
>CALCUQ010000352.1 GCA_937906795.1 uncultured Bacteroidales bacterium
GTATCTGTTCTCATCCAAGAACCTTGAAACTCACGCAGACCTGATAGCAGGATTACCTGAATATAATCTGGAAATGCTCTGCAGAGATATATCAAGACTTATAGAAACAGGTGTAGATGAACTTCAGGTAGAGTCCCTTAAAGTACTGCCTGGCACAAAGATGCGTAGCATCACTGCAGAGAAGAAACTCAAAAACTGCAGATTTGTTCTTGGTGTCTTGCCTGGTGAAAGCAAATTCACACCTGTATTGGTAACAAGACTCCAGTTGCAGTGCTTGCCGGAACCGTTTACACCAGCAAACGGTTTTTCGTGGAAAATCACTTTAAGTTTATGCTTCTTGGCAATTTTTTTCATTATGATCATCATCATAAGATTCTGATCTGCAGAAATGTTTGCCTCACCATAAACAGGTGCAAACTCAAATTGGTTAGGAGCCACCTCGTTGTGTCTTGTCTTTAAAGAAACGCCCAATTTGTATGCCTCAGTCTCAAAATCTTTCATAAAGGCCATAACCCTGCTTGGAATTGCACCAAAATAATGGTCTTCCAACTGCTGGTCTTTGGCAGCTGTATGTCCAATTAAAGTTCTGTTGCAAATCATCAAATCTGGTCTTGCCCTGTAAAAAGCCTCATCAACAAGAAAATATTCCTGCTCAATACCAAGCATAACGTTAACCTTTGTAACATTCTTGTCAAAAAGCTTGCAAATTGGGAGAGCAGCATTTGAAATTGCCGAAATGGATTTAAGATGCGGAGTTTTCAAATCCAGTGATTCACCTGTATATGCAACAAAGACTGTTGGAATACAAAGAGTCTGATCAATAATGAACGCTGGAGAACTTGGATCCCACGCAGTATATCCTCTTGCCTCAAAAGTATTGCGCAATCCTCCATTAGGAAAACTAGAAGCATCTGGCTCCTGCTGAATAAGAGTGCTTCCTTTAAAATTCTCAAACACTCCACCCCCAACCATTGGGTCAACAAAAGACTCATGCTTTTCTGCAGTAGCATCAGTCAGAGGATGAAACCAGTGTGTATAATGCGTTGCCCCCATTTTAACTGCCCAGTTTTTCATTCCCTGTGCAATCTGGTCTGCAAGCCCTCTTTCAATCTTTACCCCATTTTCAACTGCGTTTACAACTGCATTGTATGCCTCAGCCGACAAATATCTCTGCATTTTGGGCATATCAAAGACATTTGTTCCAAAAAATTCTGAAATTGGCCTTGTTTCCTCATAAAAGCGCTCCGCTTTATGGGTCTTGAACTCCTCCAAAGCTCTTGTTCTAATATTGCTCATACTCTTCTGATATTTTATCAGATACAAAAATAATATATTTTGACTTTTTTCTTTTAAAAAAGAGCGTTTTCTATAAAAAACATACTATTTTTTCAAAAAAATACACCATAACAACCCTTCCAGCAAAGAAAAATCTGGGTATTTTTCAGAAAAATACTCAGATTCTCCATTTTATTTATGTCTTACATCGTTTGCATAACTTGCAGGGGCCAAAGGGCCGGGGTCGTCACTGAGCAAACGATACATTTTCTTGTCTTCCAGCACCTTTTTCAAATCATACTCCTTTCCGTCAATAGTAATTTTTCTGTATACCATCCTTGCCCCATGGCTATAGTCTGCATAAAAGTTTGCATGCCTTACATGAATTGGCTGCTGGGCTGTGCCATCTGGATGATGCCAACCATAAATTGCAATATGGTTCTCGCAATCTGGTGTATTCTGTAACTTATACGCCAGAATCAGATCTTTTTTCAATCCAGATATAAATTGTCCAAAGTGATATCCTTTAGCTTTATACAAAGCATTGATTGCATTATTGCTGTCTTGATATACAATAGGTTGCTGATTCCTGCTTCCAAGTGGTCTAAAAGGGAAAATATCAATTGCCCCTTCTGAAGCTTGGGCAATTCTGTCTACAATCCATGATGTTGGCAACGAACAATAAAGTGAATCTGCAATTCTCTGGGCAGCCAAAGTGCTCATTGGCATTCTCACAAAGTCTGAATTGTTACCAATAGAAATATAGTCGGGAAGAACCCACAACTCAATAATATGGGGAACCTTTAATATATCCACACTATCTGTCACAGCAGTATTTACAACTATTTTTCTAAAATATTTTAATGTATCGGGAACATTACCCTTAAGCACCTCTTCCACAATTGCATCATCCAACTCCCAGAAATCAAGGGTATCTGCTCTAAGCATAAAATCCCAATTACCACATGTAAGAGTTATTCCAAATTATGCTTGTGACGACACAGGTTTGCCAACTTCTACAGCAGGAGGTGGCAAAGGAGATATTGAGTGTTACGAAGACGACAAAGGCATATTAGTAGAGGTTACCATGGCAGAAGGTCGCAATCAAACGATGATGGAAATATGGCCTATAGATAGGCATCTCGGAGAATTCATTGAGAACAATAATATAGAAGCACAGGCTATATTTATTGCTCC
>CALCUQ010000353.1 GCA_937906795.1 uncultured Bacteroidales bacterium
GCTCTTGCTTGTTATGTACAACCGTATATCCTTGCTCTTTGGCATAAAGCAACAAATCTTTGTTTTCCTCAGTAGAAAAATATTTTAATCCCCAAATACCATAAGGAATCTATCCCCAACCTTAATTTCAAGTGAACCATTAGGTACAAGATGTTCTTTGCCTCTCTTGACAATCACAACCAAAGCTCCATGAGGAAGTATAATCTCTTTTAATGTATTACCGTTAACAAGATCCTCTTGTGTAATTACAATCTCTTGAGTGGCAACATTTATTCCTTCTGAGAACTCAAGATCTAAAGATTCATCATTTTCTTTAGCAGGAGCATCAAGTTTTAGTTTTTTTGCTACCCACGAAATAGTGGAACCCTGTATCACCAGAGAGAGAATTGTAATAAAGAATACAATATTGAAAATTTGCTCAGACCCTTCAATATTGGAAACTACCGGATATGTTGCAAAAATAATAGGTACAGCTCCACGTAATCCTACCCATGATATAAAGAGTTTGGACTTGAATGTAATACTTTTTCCAAAAGGAAGTAAAGAAACAAACACACTCACAGGTCTTCCTATAAATATCATAAACAAACCTATAAGAGTAGCCAAAGGAGCAATCGAGAGCATCTCTTTTGGATTTACCAATAGTCCAAGGCAAAGGAACATGATCATCTGGAACAGCCAGGTAAAGCCATCAAGGAAAATCTCAACATCTTTTCTATGAATAAGTTTACTGTTACCAACAATTACTCCTGCAACATAAACAGCAAGATAGCCATTACCATGCATAAGATCTGTAACTGTAAAAGTAAAGAATGCTGCAGTTACTAAAAATATAGGATACAGTGATTTCAGATCTATCTTAATTTTATTAAGAGTCCAAACAGTAAGTTTACCCAACAAATATCCAAATAATGCTCCAACTACAAATTGTACAATAAATTCCAGAGCAATGTCAAATGCATTTAACCCGGTAGAAACAGCTACTTGGATAAGGACAATGGTCATAAGATATGCCATAGGGTCATTACTTCCACTCTCAAGCTCAAGCATAGGCCTTAAATTGTGTTTGAGATTCATCTTTTGTGACCCCAAAATGGCAAACACAGAAGCGGAATCAGTTGATGCCATTGTAGAAGCCAGCAATAAAGAGGTAGTCAGTGGAAAAAATATTGCAGTCCAGCTTAATCCCGACAAATACCATATAAAAACACCTGTAAGTGCAGCTGTGAGAAATACTCCAAAAGTAGAAAGGACCAACCCGGGTTTCCAGATTGGTTTAATATCCTGAAATTTTGTCCCCATACCACCTGTAAACAGGATAATACAAAGGGCAACCATACCAATAAACTGCGCAAGATTGATATTTGAAAATTCAAAACCAACTCCATCAACTCCAAAGAACATACCTACAAAAAGGAATAACAACAAAGTTGGTATACCAAATTTATTGCTTGCTTTGCTTACCAGGATACTTACAAACAGCAGTACCGAACCAATTAAGAGAATATTTTCAGCTGTAAAAAACATTATAATTACTTTTTTTTACAAATTTACTAAAATAAAATATCAAGTAAAAAATCTGATTTAATATATTTAAATATTAATTTTGTCTTAACAATACATTTAAAATGATTAAGAGTTTTTTCAAAAAATATATAGTTGACGCTTTAAGCCATATGGCTTTGGGATTGTTCTGTTCCCTAATTTTAGGACTCATTTTAGGGCAACTTTCCAAAATTGAATATCTGGGTTTCCTTGGATTTATAGCAGATTCTCTTTCATCAACCTCTCCTCTTGTTGGAGCATGCATTGGATTAGCCATTTCGTCGGGACTAAAATCCCCGCTGCTTGTAAATATATCCTCTGCAATTGTAGGAGCTTTGGGATACAAGTTTGGAGGACCTGTTGGAGCATACATTTCTGTTATAATTGGGGCTGAACTTGGCTCAATTGTCTCAAAAAGGACCCCTATTGATATAATTTTAACTCCA
>CALCUQ010000354.1 GCA_937906795.1 uncultured Bacteroidales bacterium
TACTGTATCTGCAACTCAAAGCAAAGCTGGAGCAGCAACTTCTTCAAATATTTCAAGACAAGCTATGGACCACTTGCAGACCAGCTCTATTGGTGATGTTATGCAATTGTTGCCTGGAGCAGCTATGGCAAATTCTGATTTGTCAAAATCAAATAATTTTACAATCAGAACTGTAAATACAGGATCATCACAAGATGAAAGTTCTAAAATGAACAGTTTGGGAACAGCTATTGTAATTGATGGTGCCCCAATGTCAAATAACGCAAACTTACAGGCTTTGGCTCCAACAATCAATGGGTCAGCTGCCTCAGTTGGAGGAGGTACCTCTGCTGAATCGGGTGTAGATTTACGTGGAATATCTACAGATAATATTGAGAGCCTTGAGGTTATTAGGGGAATTGCATCAGTTGAGTATGGAGATATGACATCTGGTGTTGTTGCTGTAAAAAGTAAAACAGGTGTAGAGCCATTATCTATAAGATTCAAGACTAATCCGTATACTTATCAAGCTGCTATTTCAAAAGGTTTGAAATTGGGTAAAAAAGCCGGAACACTTAATTTAAGTGGAGACTATGCATATAATTCTACAAAACAGACAGAAGCGTACGCATATTTCCAAAGGGTTAATGTCAAAGGTGTTTGGTTTAAAAACTTTGACAATTTTAACATGAATACAACTGCTGCATTCAATTATGGCAAAGACAGCAGAGATCTTAATCCCGACGATTTAAGAACACAATTGAGAAATGGTGCACAACAAGTTGGATTCAGATTTACAAATAATGGAACCTGGAGCCCTTCCAATACATCTTGGTTCAAGAGCCTTAATTACAGTTTTGCTCTTACATACAACAGCAAACACTCTTTTGAAGAGAAATTATTGGAAAATGCCTTTGCCCCATATTCAATGTCATTGATAGATGGAACTGTAATATCTAACAGACCGGGCCAATCTGTGTTTGACGAGTTGGGTAATGAAATTACCAATGTACATGAGGGAGAGAAAGATTTTTATACTACATATCTTCCAAACTCTTATTTCTCAAGATATGATATATATGGAAAAGAGTTGAATGCTTTTGCAAAACTTATTGCAAAATTCAGCCACAGATGGGAAAATATTTCCAATAACATTCTGTTGGGTATGGAGTTCAAGACAGATGGAAACTTGGGTAAAGGTATAGTCTATGATCTAGACACACCTCCATTGAGAAGCAATTCTGTTGACAATTCATCATACAGACCACGCAAATTCTCTGATATTCCTTTTATAAACCAGTTCAGTGCATATGCAGAATACACATATTTGCATAATCTGGGCTCTAAAAGAGAGTTTAAAGTTGTAGCAGGTGTCAGATATGACCAATACAATAATAAAGGTGCTGTTACACCACGTGTTAATGTATCTTTGGAACTTATACCAAAGAGATTCTATTTGAGAGGAGGTTATGGTATAAATGCCAAAGCACCTACTGCATTATATCTGTATCCGCAGGAGGCGTACTTTGATTTTGTAAACTTTAATAATCTTGGTAGTGTTAATGTTCCTGAAAATGAGCAGTTGATGTTGTCAACTACAAGAGTTTTTGATGCCAAGAACAATGACCTTAAGATTGCAAAGAACACAAAGGCAGAGATTGGATTCAATGCACATTTCAATAAAGGTAAAATCAAATTGTTTGTTACAGCATACCACGAGAAACTCAATAATGGATACAGTCTTGGTACAGATTCAAAAAGTTTCAATCTGGTGCCATACAAAACTTATAAGATAGCTTCCAATACTCCGGGTGGAATCCCTGCATTGGAGTTGGCTCAGGAGTATAATGTATGGGCAAAAGTTGCAAGACCAGGCAATAATCTTCACTCAGTAAATAAAGGTATTGAGTATGAGTTGGATTTAGGTAGAATCAATTCTATCAGAACTTCGTTTTATATAAATGGTGCATGGCAATATTCATCATATAAGGATAAAGATTATGTTTATTCGTCTATTGAGAATGGAACAAATCTGGAATACAATATAGGTATAAAGAAAGACGGATTGTACACTTACGGTAAAGAGAAAATAAATACCCGTTTTATGATTACCCATAATATTCCAAAAATTGGTTTTGTAATTTCTCTAACAGCTAATGTAGACTGGAAAAACAAACAATGGAAAGATTGTGAAACAGCACCGGACGGAACATACTATGATGAGCTTTTACTTGGATATATTTCATATAAAGATGGTAAAACACATATGTTTGACACTCCTTTAAAGAAAGGCGACAATAAGGATTTTGATTATATGTTCTCTTCTTTGAGTGATACAAGATTTGTAGCTGAGTCTTATCAGCCAACACTTATTTTCAATTTCCAGATTTCAAAAGAGATTGGAAACTTCCTTACAGCCTCTTTTTATGTGAACAACTTGTTTAACAGCAGACCATTGTATGAGAAAAAAGGTACTCCGGGTGCATATGTTGAGCTTGGAAATAACCAGTTCTTTGGATTCGATTTAAAGATTAACATCAGATAAATTCCAGTTATGAAATTTTTTAAATTATATATATTCACCATTATTGCTTTGGCTACTGTTTCTTGTGATCAGTTTAGCGAAGTGGATTCTGTTGCAAATGTTGAATTTATCAACTCCCGTCTGCAGGTTACTGCAAATTTGCCTGAGGGAGTTGATTCACCTGAAAGTTACAAGGTGAAATTCAACAATTACGCAGAGAGTTACTCTTTTGAAACATATACAGACCAGAATGGTTTTGTAGATGTAAAAGACAAGATTATCCCTGGTATTTATACCATTACTGTATCTGCAGAGGTTAAATCCGGTGATTTCTTTACTTATATATTTAATGGCAACCTTGTAAATGTAAGTATTCTTGAAAACAATACTCAATTGGAGATTCCTGTCCAAGCAGCCAAATCTGGAAACCTTCTTCTTAAGGAGTTGTATTATTCTGGCTCCAAAACAGACAAGGGAGGCTCATATTTCAGAGACCAGTATTATGAGATATACAATAACAGTGATCATGTGCAGTATGCAGACAACTTATGTATAGGTACAATGATGCCATTGACTGCAACTGCAAACTTGCCTGTATGGCCTGGTGATGATGCCAACGACTATGTCTATTTTGCTGCTATATGGCAAATAGGTGGTTCAGGTACAGATTACCCAATTATGCCGGGAGAATCAATCCTTATTGCACAAATGGCAGATAATCATCAGGTCCCTCAACTTAATGTGGCTTGCCCTGTAAATCTTATTTCTGCTGAATTTGAGACCTATGTAAAATCTACTTCTATCATTAAGGATAACCCTGCACTAAATATGGAGTGGGTATTTTATCAGAATAAGACAGCCCAATGGCTTGCCTCAGTTTTTGGTTGTGCTTACGCAATCTTTTATCCCGACAATAAAATCAGTATAAGTGATTATGTGAATCCTGTTGGCTCTACTTCCAAAGCATATAAAATTCCTATTGATCTGATAGTTGATGCTGTTGAACTTGTTCACGATGAGTCAAAGATGAAATTGAAAAGAGTTCCTGCAATCCTTGATGCAGGTGCTACAACTGTTGGTGCATCATATTGTGGTAAAAGTGTAAGCAGAAAAATCAAATTGACTAAAGAGGATGGCAGACATGTATATATGGATACCAACAACAGCAGTGAGGATTTTGTTGTAAATGACAAGCCTGTTCCAAGAAGGGATGGTGCAAAAATTCCTGCATGGAATACATGGTGGAATCTTGATCCAAATATTAGCAATCAATAACCAGTAAATATGACAGATATGAAAAATAATTTAAGAATTTTAGCGATTTTGACAGGTCTGTTGATGCCGGTTATTGCACAAGCTCAACAAAAATCAGATTTTGTCAATATAACTGATATTGAACTCTCAAAGAAGAAATCATTATGGTTCAATACAAAGAATTCGTCGGGACTATCAGCTACGCCACTAATTGATTTTAGTGAAGTTTCTGTTGGATATTCTAATGAAAGCGGTTCTTTTTCAAGACCTCAGGAGGGGGATATCAGTACTATAAGTGTAAATACAAATGGAGCACTTAAGCTTGGCGAAACTATGTTATGGGGTAATTTCTCTTATGACAATTTGACTGTAGACAATTCTTTGTACAATACTACTTTATATGACCCATTCAGAGATATGCCTTATATGGTTGCAGATGAAAATGTAAGCAGTTGGAAAAAACAAAGTTACCTTTTGAATGCAAAAGTTGCTTTTCCTCAGTTGTGGGATTTTCTTACAGTTGGTTGTGAAATAGATTATAATGCAAGAACCGGGGCAAAGCAAATTGACCCAAGATCTACAAATTATAACTATTTTGTTAATGTGAGACCTGGTTTTGCTTTTAATGTTGCTAAAAATCATATTCTGGGTTTTAATCTTGAGTATGAAAATTACTATGAGAGGACAACTCCAACAAACAGCGATTCGCAAAATCACCAGCCTGTATATATTCTAAAAGGGTTAGGTGTATATACAAATGATGTTGTTGGTGGCT
>CALCUQ010000355.1 GCA_937906795.1 uncultured Bacteroidales bacterium
CTGTATTCCGCAATGGTCTCGCGGATTCTCTCAGAAAAACGCTTAAACAGCATAGGATCTTCATATCTTCGAGACTCCAGTTCAGAGACAATACGCGTGTGGATGTATGCCGCCTTTGCCTTCTGGCCTTCCACTTCTTGGAATGCTATTCTTTGGTAACTTATTAAAAGAGTCTGGTGTTACAAGAAGATTGGCAGAAACAGCAAGAGGTCCGCTTATTGATGTTGTAACAATCCTTATAGGACTTACAGTTGGTGCATCAACCCAAGCAGACAAGTTCTTGCAATGGAACTCAATCAAGATTTTTGCATTAGGTGCTCTATCTTTTGTAATTGCCACATTTACAGGTGTATTATTTGTTAAAATCTTTAACTTATTCCTTAAAGAAGGTAACAAGATTAATCCACTTATTGGAAATGCCGGAGTTTCAGCAGTTCCAGATGCAGCTCGTGTTTCAAACAATGTAGGTTTGGAATTTGACAAAACTAATTACCTGTTGATGCATGCTATGGGACCTAACGTAGCAGGTGTTATTGGTAGTGCAGTTGCTGCCGGTGTATTGCTTGCATTCCTTGCATAAACAGTAAAAAATCTTTATAAAATAAAAGTTGGCCAAATGGTCAACTTTTATTTTTATAAATAATACCAAAATAATGATAATTATATCTTAATATGGGAGAAATAACTAAAAATTATTATTAAATTTGATTTTAAAAATTTAATAAACAAAAGGAGACAACATATATGCAAAACAAATTGCAAGAACTAACAGATAAACTCTATAATGAGGGTTTGTCTAAAGGAAAGCAAGAGGCAGAGCAACTGTTGGCAGATGCAAAAGTAAAAGCATCTGATATTATTGCAAAAGCTAATCAAGAGGCTCAAGCAATACTGGAAAAAGCAAAAGCCGATGCTCAAGAAATTAAAACAAAGACTGAGAATGATGTAAAAATGGCAACTAATCAAGTCTTTGCAACAATCAAACAACAGATAGAGTCTGTTATAACTGCAAAATCTGTATCAGGTCAAGTAAAATCTGCTATGGATGATGTTGAATTCATCAAAACAATTTTATCTACAATTGTTAAAGCATTCAATCCAGACAATAGCGACAGCGTTTCACTTGACATTATCCTTCCGGAGGCTAAAAAAGCAGAATTAGAGACATATCTAAAAGAGAATATCCAAAAGAACTGTAGTGCTGGAGTAGATATCCAGTTCAACAAATCAGTTTCAAATGGATTTAAAATTGGTCCTAAAGACCAAGGCTATATGATTAGCTTCACCGACAAAGAATTCAATGCTCTTATTCAAGAATATTTAAGACCAAAAACTAAACAATTATTATTTGGAGAATAAAATGGACAATTATCACTACATAATTGCCGGATTGCCAGAATTGGTACTTAATGCAGATAATGGAAATCTCAATTACTCTGCAATAAGGGACCATATTGTATACAGCAGTGCTCCAAAAGATATAAGATTAGTAGAGTGGCTAGAATTTGGCTCTAACGAAGAGAATCTTAGTCCCCATTTCTATAGAGCTGCATTCAAATGCAAAAGCAACTTTATAAGAAAGTACTTTGCCCTTGATTTGCAAATCAGAAACATGAAAGTTGAATTTGTTTCAAAAAAATTGGGCAGAGATGGAGACTCTCTTAAAATGAATGTAAAAAATAATGTAGATATTGAGCTGTCCAACGAGCAAAAAGAAAAACTTAACCAGATATTTGCAAATAAGAATATATTGGAAAAGGAACAGATGCTGGACAAGTTCAAATGGGATTTCATTACAGATATGATTCCATACGGAAGTTTCAATATGGATGTTATTCTGGCATTCCTGGCAAAAGGCCAATTGATTAACAGATGGAATAAACTTGACCGCAATGCGGGTATAGAATTATTCAAAAAACTTGTTGACGAGGTAAGAGGGACATACCAAGGAATTGAAAATAAAATTAATGATTAATATATGAAGACCACAGGAAAAGTTACAGGTATCATTGCCAATCTAATTACAGTAGAGGTAAATGGACCTGTTGCACAAAATGAAATATGCTATATTAAGGAGGGTAATACCCGCCTTATGGCAGAGGTCATTAAGGTTAACGGCAAATATGCATCTGTACAGGTGTATGAAAGCACTCGTGGTGTAAAGAAAGGAAATGAAGTTGAGTTCATGGGATACATGTTGGAGGCAACTCTTGGTCCCGGATTACTTTCGAGCAATTACGACGGTTTGCAGAACAACCTTGCTACAATGACCGGTGTATTCTTGGAAAGAGGAGAATATACAGAACCATTGGATACTCAAAAATTATGGGAGTTCTCCCCTATTGCCAAAGCTGGTGACAATGTAGTTGCTGCTGATTGGCTTGGTGAGGTTAAAGAGGGATGGTTGCCTCATAAAATAATGGTACCATTCAGATTTAAAGGTGTATACACAGTTAAGTCTATAGTATCTGCAGGTGAATATAAAATCAGTGATACAATTGCAGTTCTTACAGATGAACAAGGAGAAGATCACAATGTATCAATGGTTCAGAAATGGCCAGTAAAAGTTGCTATTGGAGGCTATGCCGAAAAACCTCGTCCATATAAAATTATGGAAACCGGTGTTAGAGTTATTGATACACTTAATCCAATTGCTGAGGGTGGTACAGGCTTTATTCCTGGTCCGTTCGGATGTGGAAAAACCGTACTTCAACACGCAATAGCTAAACAGGGAGAAGCAGATGTAATTATTATGGCTGCTTGTGGAGAGCGTGCTAACGAGGTTGTAGAGATCTTTGCAGAATTCCCTGAACTTGTTGACCCAAGAACCGGAAGAAAACTTATTGAAAGAACTACAATTATCTGTAATACATCAAATATGCCAGTTGCTGCACGTGAGGCATCAGTATACACAGCAATGACAATTGGTGAGTATTATAGAGCAATGGGACTTAAAGTTCTTTTACTTGCAGATTCAACATCTAGATGGGCACAAGCATTAAGAGAGATGTCCAACAGAATGGAGGAGTTACCGGGAGCAGATGCATTCCCTGTAGACTTGCCTGCAATTATCTCAAACTTCTATGCCAGAGCCGGTATTGTAAAACTTAACAATGGAAAAACTGGTTCTGTAACATTTATTGGAACTGTATCTCCTGCTGGTGGTAACCTAAAAGAGCCGGTAACTGAATCAACTAAAAAAGCTGCCAGATGTTTCTACGCCCTTAACCAAAGCCGTGCAGACAGAAAGAGATATCCTGCAGTAGACCCTATTGATTCATATTCAAAATACCTTGAGTATCCAGAGATTATGGATTATTTGAACAGCACAGTAAATCCTAAATGGGTTGAGAGTGTTAATAATGCTAAAAACCTGATACTTAGAGGAAAAGAGGCATATGAGCAAATTAACATTCTTGGAGACGATGGCGTTCCAATGGATTATCATATGAGATATTGGAAGAGTGAGCTTATAGACTTCATTATTCTCCAACAAGATGCATTTGATGCTATTGATGCTACATGTCCAATGGAAAGACAAGAATTTATGTTGAATCTTGTATTGGAAGTATGCAACAAGAGTGTCTCATTTGAAAAATTTGAAGATTGCGCATCTTTCTATAAAAATATAATTAACATATTGCGTCAAATGAACTACTCTGTATTTAAGAGTGAGGACTTTAACAAATATCTTGAGCAAATTAAAAATATTTTAAACAATGACAACTAAAGCATTTCAAAGAGTTTATACACAACTGGAAGCCATTACAAAGGCAACTGTTGCTCTAAAGGCGCAAGGTGTATCTAATGATGAACTTGCTACTGTAGATGGAAGATTGGCTCAAGTTGTTAAAATTAAAGGAGACCTTATTACACTTCAAGTATTTGCCGGTACTGAGGGAATTCCTACTGATTCAGAAGTAATTTTCTTTGGTGAGCCACCTGCACTGAATGTTAGTGAGCAACTTGCCGGCAGATTCTTCAATGCATATGGAGACCCTATTGACAATGGTCCAAGAGTTGAGGGTGAGAAGAGATTTATTGGTGGTCCTAGTGTGAATCCATATAAAAGAAAACAACCATCCCAACTGATTCCTACAGGTATTGCTGGAATTGACTTGAACAACACTCTTGTGTCGGGACAAAAAATCCCATTCTTTGCCAACCCTGACCAACCTTACAACCAGGTTATGGCAAATGTGGCTCTAAGAGCAGATGTAGACAAGATTATTCTTGGTGGAATGGGTCTTACAAATGATGACTACCTATATTTCAAACAAATGTTCGAGAATGCAGGTGCTCTTAATAAAATCATCAGTTTTGTAAATACTACTGAGCAACCTCCTGTTGAGCGTTTGCTTATTCCTGATATGGCTCTTACAGCAGCAGAATATTTTGCAGTAGACAAAAACGAAAAGGTTCTTGTACTGCTTACAGATATGACATTGTATGCCGATGCCCTTTCTATTGTAAGTAACCGTATGGATCAGATTCCTTCAAAAGACTCTATGCCAGGTTCTCTATATTCAGACCTTGCAAAGATTTATGAGAAAGCAGTTCAGCTTCCCGATGGAGGTTCTATCACTATTATTGCTGTAACAACACTTAATGATGGTGATATTACTCACGCTATTCCGGATAATACAGGTTATATCACTGAGGGACAGTTGTTCTTAAGAACAGATTCAGATACAGGAAAAGTAATTATTGACCCGTTCCGTTCACTATCTCGTCTAAAACAACTGGTAATTGGAAAACAGACAAGAGAAGATCACGGACAGGTAATGAACACAGGTGTACGTCTGTATGCAGATGCTGCAAATGCCAAAACCAAACTTGAAAATGGTTTTGATTTGAGTGATTATGACGAGCGTTGTCTGCAATATGCTAAAGATTACTCTAACAAGCTGCTTGCAATTGATGTAAACATTACAATTGATCAAATGCTTGACACAGCTTGGGACTTGTTCGGCAAATACTTTAGTCCAGAAGAACTAAGTATTAAACAAAATCTTGTTGATAAATACTGGAAAGGCAAAAACTAATATATGGCAATAAAATTCCAATATAATAAGACTTCACTTAACGAGCTTAACAAGCAACTTAAGATTAGAAAAAACGCACTCCCTACTCTAAAGAATAAGGAGAGCGCTCTTAGAGTTGAAGTTAAGCGAGCTAAAAACAAAAGTGAGGAACTTGTTGAGAAATTGTCTGCCTCGTTAGCCGCCTATGATTATTTGGCTGCATTATGGAACGAATTTACACCGGGACTTATTGCAGTTAAAGATGTAGAAATTAAAATAGAAAAAATTGCAGGAGTAAAGACTCCAGCTCTGGTAGGTGTAACATACGATGTTAAAGAATTTGATATATTCAAAAAACCTCTTTGGTATACAGATGGAGTTGAAATCTTGCAACAATTGGCTCAAATAGGTATTGAATCTGAGATTTACCTTGAAAAAATGAGATTATTGGATTTCTCCAGAAAGAAAACCACTCAAAAAGTAAATCTATATGAAAAAGTGCAGATTCCAGGTTACCAGGAGGCAATAAGAAAAATCAAGAGATATATGGAAGATGAAGAAAATCTTTCAAAAGCATCTCAAAAGATAGTAAAAACCCGACACTTAATTGAGGAGGAGCAGGAAAATGATTAAGAAAATGACTAAATACTCATTTGTGATATTTCACAAAGAGGTGGAAGATTTTCTAAGAAATCTCCAAGAAATAGGTGTTGTAGATGTTACAAGACAGAAAAGGGCAATTGATTCATATTCAATGGAAAAATTTGAAGAAATTGCCAAGTACAATTCTGTTATAAGTTCATTGGGCCGCATTAAAGCAGAAGCAGTGGCAAAGAAAAAGGAAATTCCGTCTTCTAAGCCACAAGAGAATAATCTTATTGAGTATTACAATAAATTAATTGAGCAAAAAGAAGCTTTAAAAATCAAATTATATAATCTTAAGACAGATTATTCAGATGCTTTACCATGGGGACAATTTCAGCAGGAAAACCTTGACAAAATTTCAGAACTTGGATATACTCCATACTTTTACAGTGTTTCATCAAAAAAATATGAGAAAAAATGGGAAGAGGAATATCCAATACATATTTTGAATGAATTTGAGGGCAAGACATATTTTGTAATATTGATGGAGGGTAATACAAAACCAGACATTAAACTTACAGAATGTACATTTCCAGCTTTGTCGGCCGATAAAATTGAAAAATTTATTCTTGAAGCCCAGCAAGAGAGTACTCTGAATGAAAATAGTATTCTTGAACTTACAAATAGTATTGAGGATCTTGAATCAATTAAAGAAGAGTTGTTCAACAACCTGGATTTATACCTTGCTGAAGGTGGGTCTACTAAGAAAGCAGATGAAACAATAGTGATTTTTGAAGCTTTTGCACCTACAGATATAGACAATCAGGTTGTGAAATTCCTTGAAAACAATAATGTATATTATTTAAAAGAAGCTGCTAAAGAAGAGGATAATCCACCTATTAAGCTAAAGAACAATTTCTTTGCAAAATTATATGAGCCAATTGGAGAGCTTTATATGCTCCCTAAATATGGCGAGTTGGATTTGACAGTATTCTTTGCTCCATTCTATATGCTATTCTTTGGTTTATGCCTTGGAGATATGGGATATGGACTTATTCTGATTATCCTTGGCCTGATTGTAAACTTTAAAGTTAAAGCATATTCAAATTATGGTAAGTTGGTTGCATGGCTGGGTCTGGGATCCATAATCATGCCTGCCATTAACGGAACAATCTTTGGTGCAAAGATTTATGAGCTCGTAACGTTACCTGAGAACATTACTGACATGTTTTTTGACGATATGCAGATGTTCTGGTTTGCAATATTGTTTGGAATTTTCCAGATGATATTTGCCAGAGTAATCCAGGGTATTTACAATTTTGTAAAAGGACGTATCAGAATTGGACTGAATTGTTTTGGCTGGGCGATCTGCATTGCATGGGCTACTTTGGCTTATGCATCTGTAGAGGCAAGTTTTACATATCCAGAATGGGTAAATTACATAGGATATGCAGGATTGGCCGGAATAGTTTTATGTGGTTCAGATGCTAAAAACCCAATTGTAAGATTGTTTAAAGGAACATTCTCTTTATATGACTCTACAGGAGTATTTGGTGATGTCCTATCATATATCCGTTTGTTTGGATTAGGTACATCTGGTGGTATTTTAGGTTTTGTTGTAAACTCAATTGCAATGAATCTAAATGAGATACCTTATGTTGGATGGTTCTTTATGGGATTCATGTTAATTGTAGGACATATATTTGTATTACTACTTAGTAGTTTAGGTGCATTTGTGCATCCACTACGTCTTACATTTATTGAGTTTTATAAAAACGCCGGATTTGAGGGTGGCGGAAGAGCATACAACCCTTTAAAAAAGACAAATAAATAATTATTATTGACAAAAAGATTTAACAATTTAAAATTTTAAAATATTATGGAACAATTACCTTTCTTTTTGGCCTATATTGGAATGGGCATTATGCTAGCAGTAGCTTGTATTGGTAGTACTTATGGTGTAACAATTGGTGGTAATGCTACAATTGGTGCATTAAAGAAAAACCCTGATTTATTTGGTTCTGCAATGATTCTTTGTGCTCTTCCAGCAACTCAAGGTTTGTATGGTTTCGCAGGATTCTTCCTAATGCTTAACAAACTTAAAGTTATGGAGACATTATCTATCAATGCAGCTCTTGCAATTTTTGCAGCTGGTTGTGCATTAGGTATCGTTGGTCTATTCTCAGCATTAAAACAATCTTCAATGGTTGCTAATGGTATTAACGAGATGGCTAATGGAAACGATGTTTTTGGTAAAACTCTTATCCTTGCAGTATTCCCAGAGCTATATGCAATTTTGGCATTCGCAGCTGCATTCTTGGCATTGCCAGCATAATTGAATATATAAAGCTAAAATTAAAGAGATTGTCCATTTTTTTGGGCAATCTCTTTTTTGTATATTTGTCTTTTAAAGAATACAAAAATGTTTTCATTCAGAACTACACCTTTTTTAGAACAATCTGACTTAGTTCTTAATCATGGCAAATTAGGAGTGTTATGTAACCAGGCTGCATGGCACCCAAATGAAGGATTATATTTATATGAAATATTGGCCAGAAAAGGAAATCTTAAAAGAGTATTTATGCCTGAGCACGGTTTGTTTGGAGAATTGCAGGATCAGGTAAAATTAGATGATACAAGTTCATATAAACAAATAGCCGAAAATGTTGAATTTGTATCTTTATACGGCAATAGCGAAGAAAGTCTGCAGGCAAGCAAAGACAAACTTACAGATATAGATGCTCTTATTATTGAGTTACAAGATGTTGGTTGCCGTTACTACACATACAATACAACTATATTCAATCTGTTCAAAGTTTTGAAACAAAACGAGATTGATTTGCCAATATACATATTGGACAGAGTAAATCCGGCAGGTAGACAGGTAGAAGGGACAGCACTTAGAGCAGGTTATAGATCATTTATAGGAATTGAAGGGCTTGTCCACAGACATGGACTAACAATTGGTGAAGTAGCATATTATCTTTATAATGAGATAAATGCAAAATTCCCTCTACATATTATATCTTATAGGGCTAACGAATGCAACAAAGAACTTATGCCATGGAGCATACCTCCGTCTCCAAACTATCCGGGTTTGTTTACATCTGCATTTTATAGCGGCCAATGTTTGTGGGAAGGGACAAATGTAAGCGAAGGAAGAGGTACAACAAGACCCTTTGAGGTATTTGGTGCTCCATTTATGGAGAATCTTATCACATACAATTCGCAAAATGGATATACAGGATGGAATGACCCTAAGAATCCTATTTATGATGAATCTGTGTATATAAGATGGATGAAATTTATCCCAACATTCCACAAATATAAAGATGAATGTTGCTTTGGATTCCAACTGTTGCTAAATCCCAACTCCAACGGTTATCATTCGTTGGCACATAATTTGCGCATTATAAGATTTGTCCATGACAACTGTCCAGGATTTGAGTTCAGACCTGGAAAATACGAAGCAGGGAATGACAAAACTGCCATTGAGTTGCTTTTAGGTGACAAAGATTTGATAGATTATGTGTCTGGAAATGGTAATTGGGAAGATATAAAAGAGCATATCAAACTTGAAGAACAAAAGTGGATAAGGAAAGCTAAAAAATTCCTTATTTATGAAGATGAACAATTGTATAGAATAAAATGATAAAATAGAATAATTATGGCAAATCCTGTATTAAGTGAGAAAATTTTTAGAGGAGCAGGCAGTGCTGCCTCAAGTGAAACAATGACTGTAAACGGAACAATGACAAAAACTATTTTACTTGTTCTTATGGTTGTTGCAGCAGCTGCATACAGTTGGAAAGTATTTTACTCATCAGTAGATCCTGCTGGAAGTACAATATCATTTTTAATGTGGGGAGGCTTGATTGGAGCATTTATCCTTGCAATGATAATTTCATTCAAACCCAATCTGGCACAATACCTATCGCCTATATATGCAGTTGGCGAGGGTCTTGCAATTGGAGGTGTATCAGCTATGGTAAATTTACAATTTGCAGAAAAAGCTCCAAACATTGTGTTAAACGCTGTTGCCTTAACTTTGGTTACAGCAATAATTATGCTAGGTATATACAGATTCAGAATTATTAAAGTTACAGCAAAATTACAAAGAGTAATTTATGTAGCCTTAATATCAATAGTTGTATTCTACTTAGGTATATTCTTACTGAACCTTTTTGGTGTAGATATGTCAATGCTTACAAATAACAGTCCATTGGCTATAGGAATCAATGTTGTTATTGCAGCTGTTGCAGCTTTTAGCCTTTTAACCGATTATGATTTTATAGAAAAGGCAAGTTATTCTGGTGCTCCTAAATATATGGAATGGTATGGTGCATTTGCATTAGTTGTAACTTTAGTATGGTTATACCTGGAAATACTAAAGCTTCTAAGCAGACTGAACAGCAGAAACTAAAAAAAGTTGAAATACCCACAAAAAACATTGCAAAAAGTTTTGTGCTAAAGAATTAAATATTTAAATTTGCGGCTCAAAATCAATTACTAAAAAATTTAAGAAAATGAAAAAAGGAATTCATCCCGAAAACTACCGCCTTGTAGCTTTCAAGGATATGTCAAATGACAACGTATTTATTACACGTTCATGTGCTAATACTAAAGAGACTATTGATATTGACGGTGTAACTTACCCAGTTGTAAAACTTGAGATTTCCAACACTTCTCACCCATTCTATACTGGTAAGATGAAACTTGTTGATACTGCAGGTAGAGTTGACAAGTTCTACAGCCGTTACAAAAAGAAATAATTTGAACTTTGTTCAAAGCAATAAGCTGACTTCAAAAGTCAGCTTATTTTTTTATTGCCCTAAAAATAGTTATCTTTACAAAGTATATGGAAAGCAATAAGGAGATTATAAGGCAGCTTGCCTTGGAATATAATAAGGAAGAATTTTTTACTACAGATCCAATAATTTTCCCAAAGCATTTTGCTCTTCTTTTAAAAGGAAAGGAGGGCTTTTTTAGTGATGTCCCATCACAAGGGGATATAACACTCAAAGATGTAGAAATTGCCGGTATAATTGCTGCCCATCTTGCTTGGGGACGCCGAGATATGATAGTTAGGGATACCAAAAGGGCTATGGATGAAATGGGTTGGGCTCCATACAGTTATATTCTAAAAGGGGAATACAGGGATGAAGATAAAAGCTTGCACAGAACTATAAAGTGGAGTGATTTTGCCAAAATATGCAATAACTTAAAAGAGTTCTATAAACATAGCGATAGCCTTGAAGAGTTGTCGGCAGAGCAGATAAGAGAAAATATTTATGGAGCAAAAAGGGATCCAAAATGTGCAAACAAAAAAATCCATATGTTCCGAAGATGGATGGTAAGAGATGATGGCATTGTAGATTTGGGACTATGGAAAAACACATCTGCAGAAGATCTTATTATACCACTTGATGTCCATGTTCACAGAAGTGCCTTAAATCTTGGAATTACAAATAGAAAAAGTGCTGATATAACAACTGCAAAAGAGATAACATCGTGGTTGAAAGAAGTATTTGACAAGGATCCATGTAAAGGAGATTTTGCATTGTTTGCATACGCAGCAACTAAAGGGAAAAAAGAAAATAATTAAAATATAAATTATGAAAAAAAGTATTATATCATTATTTGTAATAGGGTTATTGTGTATCAGCCATATTGGTTTTGCACAAATAACTTTTTCAAGTGATTTTGAATGCGGCTCAATGGATAGAGCTGAACTTGTTTCATCAGACAACACTAACGGTGAAGAGAGTTACGAGTACAATTTCTTTTCAAAACTGGATCCGCTAAATGCAGCCTCTCCAAAACTTGCTCCAAGCGGCAGATGGTTCTATTTTAAGATGAGTGGAATTAAGGACAAACAGATAACACTTAATTTCAAAAATACAGACCCACTACGTTGTGTATACAGTTACGATAACAAAAACTGGGAAAGATTTGCTGCTTCTGAAGCTCCAGAGCGTTGCAAAGTAATTAAAAAGTACGAGCAGGATGAGGTTTACATTGCCTATTACATTCCATACACATACACCCATTTGAATGACAAAATAAATGAGTGGACAAAAAATGAGTGGGTAGACTTTAGAATTATTGGAAAGAGTGAACATGGAAGAAATGTTCCTATGTTAACCATTACCAACAGAATGAGTCCAAAACCAGCTAAGGAGAAAAAAGTTGTGTATATTCATGGCAGAGTGCATCCAAGTGAAACCCCTGGCAGCTGGCACCTTGAGGGGATGATAGATATTCTTGCATCAGATACCCCATATGCAAATGCATTGAGAGACAATGCAGTATTTTATATTGTTCCTTTTACTAATCCCGACGGAGTTGTTGAAGGCATGTCCAGAAGTAATGGTGAGGGAATAAACCTGGAAGTAAACTGGAATGATCCTGAAGAGGTAACTGCTCAAGAGCTAAAAAATCTCAGACATCTGGTTGAAAATTTTGTAGGTATAAAGAATGATATGGGATTACCAACAGCAGGGCAAGGAGTTGATGTATTCTTGAATATGCACTCCCAGGTAGCCAATTTTGTTACATACTGGGTACATAAAGCAGAAGGAACATCCGAAAAATATTTTAAGGAACTGATGCTTCTTTGCAATCTTACAATAAATGACAATCCTTATTTTGGAAAAGATGGATTATGCTTCTCAAAAGTAAGTCCAAGATATCTTGAAGGATGGTTCTGGGATAAAGCCGCTGAAAAGACAGTTGCAATAACTTTTGAAACTCCATATACTTTCTATAATAAAAACAGCCAGGGAGAATGGCTTACAATTGAAAATTTACAAAAAATGTCTTGGAACAATGTTTGGGCAACCGCAGATTATCTTGGAATTGGAGCACCTTATAGAACAGTTGTTTCTGAGCCAAAGAAAGCATCTAAATTTACAACCAATTCAGACACAAATCATTTCTACTTTGGTGAATCGTATCTTGTTGCAAATGTGGATGGAGCCAAAATCAAATACAAAGTAAAGAATCTGGAGCCTGGTGAGTATTGTATCTACAAATGGAGAGTTGGAGAAAACAAGAATATAAGCGACAAAGGTGAGAATGAATGGGGTGAACCCATTGGAAAAGTTGTAATGAACAAAAAGGGAAACACAAAAGTGGAGATTACGGCAGAAAAGGCTGGTGATATGGTAGATAATATTCTGCTTGTAAAAGTAAAATAACTAACCCATTGTATAATTGACAATGTATAAAGAGTACTTGGAGTTCTTTGGGGTAACCCAAGAAAATTTACAGGAAATAATTTCAATCGCCCTCTCTAAAGGGGGCGATTATGCCGATATATTCTTTGAACATTCAGTTATAAATGAACTGATGCTAAGAGATGGGCAGGTTAATTCTGCAGGAACACATATAGATTATGGAGTTGGAATCAGAGTTGTAAGCAACGATAAAACCGGATACGCCTACAGCGAAATCACCTCTATGCCCGAAATGAAAAAAGCAGCATTGACTGCTGCACAAATTGCTCAGGAGAATAAAAATAATATTCCACCGGCAAAAGTAGAAGTATTAAAAGGGAACAACTACTACCCTATTGAGATTGGATGGGAGAATACAGGAATAGATTACAAAATTCCTTTTTTAAGTAATCTTAATGACTTGATTTTCAAATCAGACAACAGGGTTGTAAAAGTGATTGGAAAAATTACCGAT
>CALCUQ010000356.1 GCA_937906795.1 uncultured Bacteroidales bacterium
GAATCCTTATTGATGATGCACACGGCTTTGGTTCAATGGGCCCTAACGGAAGGGGTACATCTGAGCACTATGGTGTAATGGACCAGGTAGACCTTTACTTTGGTGCATACGCAAAATCAATGGCTTGTATCGGAGGTTTCGTAGCAGGTGACAAAGAGATCATCAACTACTTGAGATACAACCTACGTTCACAGATCTATGCAAAATCGCTTCCTATGCCAATCGTTGAGGGCTGTTTGAAGAGATTGGACATCATTAGAAAAGGTCACGACAAACGTGAGAAACTTTTCAAGATTACCCGCGCTCTACAAGACGGTTTGAGAGAGAGAGGCTTTGATATTGGAGTTGCAGAGGCTTGTATCACTCCTGTATTCATGAAAGGAGATGTTCCTGAGGCTACAAATATGCTTGTTGATCTTAGAGAGAACTATGGCATCTTCTGCTCATGCGTAGTATACCCAGTTGTACCTAAGGGTGTTATCATGTACCGCCTTATCCCTACAGCAATGCACGAGATGGAGCATGTGGAGTATACTCTTAAAGCATTTGAGGCTGTCAAGAAAAAACTTGAGGCTGGAGAATACAAAGGTTCTACAGAGATTCAAGATATGGCCATTTACTAGAAATCAACATATTAAAAGAGGGGTGGCAGAGGTCTCCCCTCTTTTTTATTATATCTTTTAGAGTAACTCTAAAACAGGAACAGAACTATGAAAGGAAAAGTAGCAATAGTTACAGGTGCCAGTTCAGGTATTGGCCTGGCAACCGTAAAGGAGTTTGCATCGAGGGGTGCGAGTGTTGTCCTGGCAGCCAGAAACACCTCAAAACTTGAATCTACAGTTCAGGAACTCAACTCCCAATATGGCAACGATGCAAACGGCAAGAGCAGATTCATTGCCGTTACAGCTGATGTAAGCAAAGAGGAGGATTGCAAAAACCTTGTAGCAAAGAGTGTGGAACATTTTGGCAGGATTGACATTCTTGTAAACAACGCCGGAATCTCAATGCGTGCAATGTTCAAGGATCTTGACTTGAGTGTAATCAGAAACCTCATGGATGTAAACTTCTGGGGAACGGTATATTGTACCAAATACGCATTGCCATATCTGCTTGAGGCAAAAGGCTCCGTAGTTGGTGTAATATCAATTGCAGGCTTCAAAGGCCTTCCTGCACGTACAGGATATTCGTCTTCAAAATTTGCAATATACGGCTTCCTTGACACATTGAGAATTGAGCATCTCCATGACGGATTGCATGTTATG
>CALCUQ010000357.1 GCA_937906795.1 uncultured Bacteroidales bacterium
CTTCTCAAACCCTCTCTTACCTCATAACCAATATAAGGAGTTTGGTCAAAATCTCTTGACAAGAAGTTAGGAATCTCACACAGCGCCTGTTTGTGAGGAAGACCGTGGGCATGAATTACCATAAAGTCCAACTCAGGACGTCTCATCTCCCTTAATAGATAATCCTTTGTATATGGATCCATTGAAAAGCGGATGAATTTTGCAGTATTGTATTTTGTAAATACACCAGGGAACTGCTCATGCAAAATCTGCTGCTCTGCTCTCCAAGCTTTCAAACACTCAGAGTATGAGCCGTAACCAGTATATGAAACAAACTGGTCAAAATGGTTGTGCTCTTTATGTGCAGCAATTGCCTTATTCAAATATTTGCTTATCTGGGCATATTTGTCGCCATTGCCGGCAAGAGGTTTCAAACGGCCGGTATAAATGTCGCACTCAATATATTGTGCCGACTCCGGATCCATCTGGTAAAAATGTTTCAAACCATCGGTTGAATCCTTGATAGGTTTGAATTTCAAGTCAAAATCATCATAGAATCGGTCAGTTGGAATAGAGGCTCTACCCATTGGATACTCCCTCTCATCCATCTTGAATTCAGTAGCCAAATGGTTGGCTCTTGTTACCATGGCAATTGGAATATCGCCAATCAGGAATGCACCCTCAAGGTTATTCTTCTCATAAAGATCCTTTAGGACTGCCTTAACACAGTCAGGGCAACACCAGTTTCCCGACACAATAAAGGTCGGAAGACCTTCGCTCTCAACAACGGCTTTATAACCATCAATTTCAGCCCTGCACTTTTCAAGTGTGGTCTGGTCTACAACTACGGCAAAAGAGGTTTTGCCCTCAATTGTAGGCTTCTCAATATTCTGTGCATTTGCAGTAATGCCCATAAAGGCAGCAGCAGCAAAGAAGATTGATGCAAAAATAGTTTTACGCTTCATTTATCTAAAATTTATTTAAAAATTATAAATTGGAATATTCTCACTTTATAATTAACTCCGATAGGGGTAAAAAAGGGTGGCCAACAAACTTGAGCCACCCTCTTACCGCCATTATTTTTTCAAACAACTGGGTTGAAATTCCTAGAATGCCAAACCAATCTTGAAGTTGCTGATTGTACGTTTGTCAAACTCGTCAGAATCTGGTGAATAGTGATCCAAAGCAACTGTAAAGAACAAAGACAATGAATCATTTCTCTTGAATCCTGAGT
>CALCUQ010000358.1 GCA_937906795.1 uncultured Bacteroidales bacterium
CTGTTTGACTCGATGTCACGTCTTGAAATTATCAGCATTACGCTCAATCAGGATGATAATCCGCAGTTGATATTTGAAAGCTTGAACTCTACGGGAGTGGCATTGAGCGAAGGTGATAAGATCCGCAATTTTATTTTAATGGGATTGCCTGCTAAAGAGCAAAACGATTTTTACGAAAAATATTGGAACAAAATTATAAAGAAGGGATAGCATGACATTAAGGCACATTAAGATATTTTTATCCATTTGTGAGAATGGAGGATTTATACAATATTGACCATCAATTCTTGCAACTCTCACCTCAGAAATTGGCCCATTGAATGGAATATCACTCACTGCAATAGCAGCAGAAGCAGCCAAACCAGCTAAAGCATCTGGTTGAATATCTTTCTCAGCCGATATAAGATTTACAGTTACAAAAACCTCTGCATGAAAATCATCTGGGAATAAAGGTCTTAGGGCACGATCTATTAGACGTGCAACCAGAATCTCTGAATCAGATGCTTTTCCCTCACGTTTCATAAAACCACCTGGGAAACGGCCTGCTGCAGCAAATTTTTCTTTGTAATCTACCTGCAAAGGCATAAAATCCACATCATCTTTAGCATCTTTAGCACAAGTAACAGCAGCCAACAGCATTGTGTTACCCATTCTTACCACAACAGAACCATCGGCTTGTTTTGCCAATTTACCTGTCTCAATTTCAATTGTTCTACCATCAGTTAATTGGATGGTCTTTTTTACTATATTCATTATAACATTAATGTGGCGTGCCTCTCCCTATGAGAGTTAAATTCTTATTATCAGCAACATCTATTTGCCGCACACCACGTTTGTTAGCAAATAGTGTTATTTTTGTTACAATTATTCAAAAAATCTCGCAAATATAATACTTTTTTACTACAAGTAACTTATTATAAAAAAGATATTTACAATAAAAGCAAAAAAAGCGAAGAATTTTAAGATTCTCCGCTTTTTATCTAATACCAGAAAAATTACCACGCATTTAACGGTCTTCCTGCCATTAAATTGCGAGCCTGCTGCCTAACATCTGCCAAAACAGCCTCATCCTCTGGGTTACTTAATACTTTATCCACAAGATTTACAATAACCTCCATATCCTTTTCTACCAAACCTCTAGATGTTATTGCAGGAGTACCAACTCTAATACCAGAAGTCTGGAAAGGTGAACGGCTGTCAAAAGGAACCATATTTTTGTTTACAGTAATATCTGCACTAACAAGGGCTTTCTCAGCTACCTTTCCTGTAAGCTCAGGGAATTTGTTACGTAAATCAATTAACATAACATGGTTATCTGTACCACCAGAAACAACATGATATCCCCTATCAATAAATGCTTGTGCCATTGCTTTGGCATTCTTTTGAACCTGAATCTGATACTCTTTGAACTCTGGTTGCAAAGCCTCATAGAAAGAAACAGCTTTGGCAGCAATACAATGCTCAAGCGGACCACCTTGTATTCCAGGGAACACACTTGAATTCAATACTGCAGACATCATTTTCACAGCTCCTTTTGGAGTTTTGATTCCAAAAGGATTCTCAAAATCTTTTCCAAGTAGAATGATACCACCTCTTGGACCTCTTAATGTTTTATGAGTTGTAGAAGTTACAATGTGTGCATATTTAACCGGATTTTTCAACAAACCTGCTGCAATAAGACCTGCCGGATGAGCCATATCTACCCAGAATATTGCACCAATTTTATCTGCTATTGAGCGCATTCTCTCCCAATCCCACTCTCTTGAATATGCAGAAGCACCACCAATGATAAGTTTTGGTTTATACTCCAAAGCTTTCTTCTCCATATCATCGTAGTCAATAAGACCAGTTTCCTTATCAAGACCATATGCTACAGCATTATATAGCATTCCAGAGACATTTACAGGGGATCCATGAGTTAGGTGACCTCCCATAGACAAATCCAATCCCATAAAAGTATCACCGGGTTTGATACATGCCATCATTACAGCCATATTTGCCTGAGCACCTGAGTGAGGTTGGACATTTGCGTATTCGGCATCAAACAATTCTTTAAGTCTGTCAATAGCCAATTGCTCTATCTGGTCTACAATTTCACAACCACCATAATATCTTGCACCAGGATAACCCTCCGCATACTTGTTTGTACATACAGAACCTAAAGCTTCCAATACTTGGTCAGACACAAAGTTTTCAGAAGCAATTAGCTCAATACCATTAAGTTGTCTGTTTTCTTCTTTCTTTAATAACTCAGAAATTTGAAGATCTTGTTTCATAATATATATTTTTAGTTTCTATATCAATTGAGCAAATACAAATTTAAAATTTTTTAGTATAAAACACTCTCAACAATCCATAATTTTTTATAACCATAACAAAAGTTTAACTTTGCAGACAAACCAATATATAGCATGCACAGAAAATTAAAGAACAATGAACTGGGAAGAATCTCAGAGCAACAATACAAACAGGCAAAAAAAATAAGTGTAACCGTTGTTTTGGATAATGTTAGGAGCCAACACAACATTGGGGCAGCATTTAGGACAGCCGATTCTTTCTTTATAGAAAAAATTGTTTTATGCGGAATATGTGCAACACCTCCAACAGCCGAAATCCACAAATCTGCACTAGGGGCTGAATTTTCTGTTGATTGGGAATATTATCAGCAAACAACAGATGCTGTTATGCAGTTGAAAGAAAATGGTTATACTATTATAAGTATTGAACAAGCAGAAAATTCCATAAAATTGCACAATATTAGAGAAGATCTTCTAAACACCAATGCAAATGCCAAATACGCCCTTGTATTTGGGAACGAAGTTAAAGGAGTGCAACAAGAAGTAGTTGACTTGAGCGACAATGTTATTGAAATTCCTCAATTTGGAACAAAACATTCACTTAATATATCTGTATCGCTTGGAATTGTTTTGTGGGAATTCTGTAAATTTTTCAAACTATAAATAAAAGGGGGTTGGCATTAGCCAACCCCTTTATATTTACGGATTCATAAGGTCTGTGTTCCTAAAGTTGAGGATTTCATAAATAGACTCAATTGCTACCGCAGCAGGCCCATTTGGTTCAATCATTTTTGCTTTATTGTAAGCATTTATAGCCTCGCCCCAAAGTTGTTGTCTGCGATATATTCCCCCCAATAGATACCATCCATGCGCATTTGAAGGTTCTTTCTCCAATAGTAAGTGAAGCTGGTCATACGCTTGCTCCAACTTACCTTCACGCAATAGAGCTTCTATCTCCAAGGTGTTAAGAATCTGATTTATTGCCTTATTCTTATCCATATTTATTCTGATTATACTAATCCTGAGAATCCCATAAATGCCATTGCAAGGATACCTGCAGTAATTAGCGCAATTGGAAGACCTTTAAATGATTTTGGAATGTCATTCAACTCCATTTGCTCTCTCAAACCTGCAAATAGAACCATTGCCAAACCAAAACCTAATGCACTTGCAATTGCATATACAACAGAACCAACCAAGCTAAGCATATGAGGATCGCCACCAAAAGTAAACTCTTTTGATACAACTAGAATAGCAACACCCAATACAGCACAGTTAGTAGTAATCAAAGGCAAGAAAATACCCAAAGCCTGATACAAAGAAGGGCTGATTTTCTTAAGAATAATCTCAACCATTTGTACAAGTGCTGCAATTACCAAAATAAAGGTAATAGTTTGCATAAACTCAATATGTAATGCTGCCAATACATAGTTTTGGATTAACCATGTAACCAATGTTGAAACAGCCATAACAAAGCAAACGGCTCCAGACATACCTGCTGCTGTAGAAACCTTATTTGACACGCCAAGGAAAGGACAAACTCCCAAGAATTGTGACAACAAAATATTATTTACAAATACAGCAGAAATTATAATTAATATATATTCCATAATCTTCTGTTTTTAAATTAGTTTTTGCCTTGTGCTTTGTTAAACAATACCATAAGATAACCTAATACTATGAATGCACCAGGAGCCAGCACAAATGCCAACATACCATCGCCATCACAAAGTTTAGTGCCA
>CALCUQ010000359.1 GCA_937906795.1 uncultured Bacteroidales bacterium
GTTGAGTATCAGTTCCAGAAAGTTCTTTTACATATTTTGCTGTTTCTGTTGCAATACCGCACATACGTTGGAAAATGTTCAAAGACAAACGTTCACCACGCAAAAGTGTAGGGTATGTAGCCTCTATTTTTAGAATAACATCTCCTTTTTTTACTACATCTCCATCCTTAAAGTATGGGGTAAAGACTACATCACTCTGGAAACGGTCAAAGACCATTTTTACAATCTCCAAACCAGATATAACTCCATCTTGCTTGGCTGTCATTGTAGCAACTCCATTTGTGCTTGCAGGAATAATGGAATCTGTGGTAATATCTCCTGTATAGATATCTTCCTCTATTCCAAGATCAAGCATTTTGTTGATTAAGTTCTCGTATTGCATATATCATTAAAAATTAAAATAATTGCTGTTTACCGGAGCTGTGGTTATTTGCTCGCCAATTTTTTGTACAGAGTGTAACTCATATGCCTCATCTGTACAAGGATAATCTTCTCTATAATGTCCTCCTCTGCTCTCCTTACGCATTAAAGCCGGAGTCATAATTAAACGGGCTACATACAGCATACGTCTGGATGCCTCAATGTAATATTCACATTGTCCATTAGCATTGCACTCTGCCTGAGCCTTCTGCAGATCATCCTCAAGTTGTGCAATCTGCTGCAATCCATTGGTAAGTTCTGCTTCTGTACGGATTATTCCCGCACATGAATTCATTATCTGAGAAACCTCACTCTTGAGTTGCGCATATAATTGGGCATTGTTTTCATTCTTAACATACTGTTTTTCAAAAACAGGGAAAGAATCACTACGCTCACACTTGGCACTGTCTTCTATAGCTCTGTTTGCAAATACCAGACACTCCAAAAGAGAGTTTGAAGCCAATCTGTTTGCACCCATTATACCTGTTGAAGCAACCTCACCACATACATACAAATGTTTGATATCTGTACAACCATTATAGTTTGAAAGTATACCTCCAACAGAATAGTGAGCAGCTGGTGCTACCGGAATTTCCTGTGTAAGATCATACCCATATTCCTTACATTTGGCATAAATTGTAGGGAAACGTTTTAATATCAACTTAGGATCTAGATGCTTAAGTGACAATATTACGTATGGCATATTATCCTTTTTCATCTGTTTGTATATAGAACGTGCCACAATATCCCTTGGAGCCAACTCTGCAAGCTCATGTATAGGAACCATAAACCTCTTGCCATCCTTGTTCAACAGATGAGCATGCTCTCCCCTTACTGCTTCACTTATAAGAAAAGCCTGAGAAGAATCTTTGCGGTATAATCCAGAAGGATGGAACTGTATAAACTCCATATCCATTATACGGCATCCCGCTTTATATGCAATAGCTACACCATCTCCTATTGTTGTAAGTGGATTTGTTGTTCTGGAATATATGGCAGATGTTCCTCCCGATGTAAGAAAGACATTATTTGCATATAACAAGACCTCGCTTCCATTATTGTCTGATTGCAATTGAGGATTCTCACTCCAGCATCGCACACCATAACATTTTCCATCTTTTACAAGTAAATCAAGCAACAATGTATTCTCATATATGCATATATTTTCCTGCGCCTGCGCCTTTGAGATTACAAATTCTGTAATCCATCGCCCTGTAGAATCTCCTCCTGCATGTAAAATACGCCTTTTGTGATGTCCACCCTCAAGTCCTAAAGCCAATACTCCGTTCTCTGTATCAAACTTCATATCATCGGCTATAATTTCCTTTATCCTGTGAGGACCTTCATTTACCAAAATATCCACAGAAGTCTCTTCACATAGGCCTCTTCCGGCAATGATTGTATCTGATTTGTGAATTTCGGGGTCATCGTCTTCTGATGTTACAGCTGCAATGCCACCCTGTGCATTAAAGGAGTTGCTTTCTCTGATAAAAGACTTGGTTATAACTGCCACACTCCCTTTCATTGACGCTTTATATGCGGCATATAATCCGGCAAGTCCACTGCCTACGACTATATAATCAAATTTTCGCATGTTACATATTAATTATAACTCATTACAAAGTTATATTTTTTTTGAAAAAATCTTCTCTCTTTAGTAAAAAAATCATGGCATATATACGGTTATTTTTTATACCGCACACATGCCATGTTACTAACTGTTATTCCTATATTTAGAATACAAATCTCACACCTGCAGCAAAACCGGTCCAGTCAAAAAACACTCCTTGAGTAAAATAAAGCCCCGGTCTGTAATCAATGGAAACAACCAAAGGTGTGTTTGCAAATTCATATTGTACGCCACCTTGAGCCAAAACTCCTATTTGAAACTCATCTGACAATGTTCTCCACATACGGGCACCCATACCAACTCCACCTCCAACATACCATTTGAACTGTCCGGAATAAGATGAATTGATATCAAACATCCATTGATATGTTCCTGCAGCCAAAAAGCCATATCTGTTTATACCTAATGTAGCCTCCACTCTGTTCATTGGTGCGACATATCTCTGATAAGATGCCTCTACACCCCATCCGCCTCTTATACCCAAAGCGTTTCTTTCGCCATTGATATTCTGTGCTTGTGAAGTAATTGCTATGCAAAAAATTGCAGCCAATAATAAAAATACTCTCTTCATATATAATAAATTTTAATAATTATTCTATTGTTTTAAGATACTCTCCAAATATTCTTGCAGCAGTTGCCACCATTTCGCTACATGGTCTTTTTTTATAGTACTCAGGTGTTCTCTCCTGCGGTTGGGTTGGGGCCCCTACCCCTGTTACAGGTTGTCCTGCGCGTGAACTGCTTCTTGGTTTTAAGCCCAAAAGTTCTGCACAAACCAATGTGCCGTTCACTTTTTTAAACTCAGAGGCCAGATTCTGAACAATCTGATAATTGTAACCTTTACCTTCTGCATTTTTGGGATCTGTACATCCTGTCTGCAATCCTGCCAGAAGAAACATACCGCATGCTGCTCCACAAGTCTCTCTCATTCTTCCAATCCCCGCACCAAAAGATGCTGACATTTTTAAAGATTGCTCAAAAGTAAACCCATATATATCTGCATAAGCTGCCACTACACTTTGAGAACAATTATAGCCCTCTTTAAACAAACTTATTGCCTTTTCTACTCTTTCATCAACATTTATACTGTTCATATTTTATCCATACTTAATTAAAAAGACATCTATACAAATATACTTAATTATTCAATAGAAAAACATACTCTTGCCAGATAATATCCAATTATTTCTCCAAACTGTCCAAAATTAACAAATTTTTAACTTTCATTATCTCTACAGACATATCCCGTTTATTATCAAAAAAAGCTGCCTGTGCGGGGCAGCTTTTTCCAAATAACAAAAAACCTATCTATAAATTAATAGAAATAAGTACAAGAAATAAAATGGTTTTCTTATCAAAGTATTACAAATATAATACTTTTTTATCTCTTAAAACAAGTTTTATGTTAAAAAAATCAAAATTTTTTCAAATTAAATATAGTCTTCCAGATTATACTCCAACCCTTCTGTATACAATTCATTAAGTTTTTGAGTATCTTTTTCTGCTCTTGAAACTTTCATTGGAGCCTTTGGCCTAATCACTATAGCCCTGCCCTGCTCTTCCAGTTCATCTATCAGATCCATAGCCCTGTTATACCTTTGAGCTCTTCCCCTTAGGGCTTCTCTTAATTTAGGATATTTTGAATATACAAAAAACGGCAACCAAACCTTTTTCAAGGGTTTTCTGTATCCTTTTGGCCTTGTCAGAACTATAACAAACTTTTCAAATCCTTTATCTATAAGGTATTGTATAGGCACCGCATCACATACTCCCCCATCGAGCATAGGCTTACCATCAAGATAGGTTATTGGATTTGAAAATGGCAGCGTACAGGATGCCATACATGCTTTCAAAAGTCTCTCTCCATCTTTATACTCTTCCACATACTCCGCTTTGCCTGTAATGCAGTTGCTTACCACCATCACAAACTTTTGGCCGCTGTTAAAATATGCATCCCAATCAAATGGATAATATTTGTCGGGATACTCATAAAAAAGGAACTGCAGATCAAACAATCCTCTACCCTTAAAGAAACTTTTAAGGCCTACATAAGGTCTTATCTTTGGGAGCTCCACATTACTGAAATATGACCTTCCCTTTTGCTTGGAAACATATGAAAGTCCGTTACTTGCACCGGCAGAAACTCCTATGATATACGGGAATTTTATATTGTTTGTCAAAAAATTGTCGAGTATTCCTGCCGTAAAAACACCCCTCATTCCTCCCCCTTCCAATAATAGAGGATATTGGCTTAAAACATTTTTCTTATTACTGTCCATAATGTGGTAAAATTACTAAAATTATCCTAACTTTGGAATTTAATGCAAATTATAAACAATCTTATTTGATATATGGATCAAAACGGTAAAAACATTTCACGCAGAAAGGCCATAAAATATCTGGGCTTTGGTGTTATTGCTGCTGCAGGAGCATACGCAATTGCAAAAAGCGATCTTTTTGGTGAAAAAATAAAACAAGAGGCAGCTAATGGTACTCTAAAAATGGAGACCAGAAAAGATAATGCAACCGGAAAAGAGGTGTCTTTACTTGGTTATGGCTGTATGAGATTCCCAACATACGAAACTGGCGAAAAAGACAGTAGAGGACGTGCCATTAAAGCAATAGACATGGAACAATCTCAGGCATTGATTGACTATGCTTATGCAAATGGTATCAATTATTATGACACTGCTTACAATTACCATAACGGAAAATCTGGCGAAGCAATAGGCAAATTCCTTAGCAAATATCCAAGAGAGAGTTATTTTCTTGCCAACAAAATGCCAACCTGGCTTATTGATTCTCCAAGCAAACCAAAACAATTGTTTGAAGAGCAATTGCAAAAATGTGGCGTAGAGTATTTTGACTATTATTTGTTGCACGCACTATCCAGCCAAAAGGCATATGATACAGCGTACGAGGAAAATAAAGGTTATGAGTACCTTGCAAAAGAGAAAGAGGCCGGAAGGATAAAAAGACTTGGATTCTCTTTCCATGGCGATGAAGCTTTCTTTGATTACCTTATAGACAAACATCCGTGGGACTTTGTATTGTTGCAAATCAACTACATAGACTGGAAGGAACAAAATGCGGAATATTTCTACAATCAATTGGAAAAGAGAGGTATCCAATGTATGATTATGGAGCCGCTTAAAGGTGGTTCTCTTGCAAACCTTACCCCTGATGCAAATGAAATTCTTAAAAATGTTAATCCCGACAATTCAATTGCATCTTGGGCATTCAGATATGCAGGCTCTCTTCCATCTGTACTTACAATTCTCAGTGGCATGACCAAGATGGAGCATTTGCAGGACAACCTAAAGACATTCAGTAATTTCAAACCTCTTAGCGAGCAAGAAAGACAAGCACTTGCACAAGCTATTGAAGAGTATAACAGATACAAACAGATTGGATGTACAGATTGCAAATATTGTATGCCTTGCAGATTTGGAGTAGATATTCCGGCTGTTTTTGCAGCATACAACAAATGTGTAAAAGAGAGTAATATCCCGGATTTGTCTGATAAGGGCAGCAGCAAATTCAAGAAAAAGAAAAAAGCATTCCTTGCTACCTACAAGAATATGGTGCCAGAGGGTGCCAGAGCAGACAAGTGTATAGAGTGTGGCAGATGTAAACCTATATGCCCTCAGAAACTTGATATCCCTAAATTGATTATAGATATCAAGAAACTTGTAAAAGAGCTTGAAGGTTAACAATGCATAAACTCAGGCCCAAACATAAAGCATTGATAGCAGCAATTTTTATTGCTGCTATTATTGCTATTGCGTTGAGCCTTAAACCAAACAGGCATAAAGAGAGGACTGCACTACAATCCAATGCAAATCAAACCTCCATAAACGAACTTATATCAAACAGTATGTGCGAATATGAAAGCACAAAAAGGTTTGACAGGGAAATTGCCAAATTCATGAAATATTGGGGGATAAAGGGTGGCTCTTTTGCAATTATGAAAAATGACAGTCTTATATACGCAAAAGGATATGGGTATGCCAATGCAGAAGATAGTCTGGAGTGCACAACTTCCAATATTTTTAGGGTAGCTTCCATCTCAAAACTTATTACAGCCGTTACAGTAATGAAACTGTGCGAAAATGGGCAATTGAATCTGGACGATACCGTTTTTGGAGAAGATGGAATACTTAATGACTCTATATACACCCACAGAATAAGGGATAAGAAAATTAAGAGTGTAACTGTTGAACATCTGCTACGCCACACAAGCGGCTTTTCAAATCCAATTGGCGATGCAGCCTTTAACCAGGATATTATTGCAAGGATAATCCATAGGCCATTACCACTTACACTGGATGAGATGGTTGAATGGGCAAGTTCCAACAGACTAAGATCCAGACCCGGGACTCACTACAATTACTCAAATATTGGTTATATGGTACTTTCTAAAGTTATTGAGAAGGTTACCAATTCTGAGTATGAAAGATATATAAAAGACTCTGTATTGGCTCCTATTGGATGTTATGATATGCACCTGGCGCACAATTTCCCATGGAATTTCAGAGAAAATGAAGTTACATATTATGAGGTAAAAGAAGCCCAGAAGGTTCCTGCATTTGACGGCTCTACCAAGTTTGTAATGAAAAGTCTGGGAGGCAATAATGTAAGGGGGTTGTCGGGAGCAGGAGGATGGGTTGCCTCTGCTGCTGAACTGTTGCTGTTTGTGAGTGCAATAAACAACAATCCTGTAAGGGAAGATTTCCTAACAGAGGAATCCATAAATAAGATGACAGCTTATAGCAAAACCATCAAACCAATTGGGTGGGCATCAGTTACATCCAAAGAGTGGTTTAGAAGCGGCTCAATGGCTGGAACAAGTGCTCTAATCAAAAAACAAAAGGATGGATATACATGGGTGTTCATATCCAACAGTTCATCCTGGAATGGTCCTTATTTGTCAAAAAGAATGAGCCAATCTATTTCAACTGCAGTAAGCAGAGTAAAAGAATGGCCCAAACAAGATCTATTTGAACTTGTAGACTAAACTACTTTACCCAAACATTAACAATCTCTCCAATATACATTTTGTGCATTGGTTTATCCAACCAGTTTGACTTAACCTCACTATTGTTTATTGAGTCTGGCAATAGAGACTGGCTAACCAATTTCTTGCACTCTATAATCATCCATGCTTGCTCAAAAGCCATTCCACCTGTTGGCATCTGAACTGGTGTTAGACCAGAGCCCTTTACTTTATCCTCATCTTTACCAGATTTTGTTCCACAATAATTAAGGGCATCTCTATACATCTCTGTGTAGAAAGTGATTGTAAACGTATCACCTTGTGTTTCTATTACTTTATAAGTATATCTTGCAGGATTGATAAAGCAGAACACTACAGGTTTGTTATACAATACGCCAAAACCACCCCAACTTGCTGTCATCATATTGAACTTATCCTTATTACCGGCAGTAATAAGCATCCAGTCTTGCGACAACATTTTAATGAAGTTACCAGGAATCTTTTCTGGAGCAATGTTTTTATATCCTTGCAATCCACTTGCTGCAGAAACATTAGCAGGGGTAGCCACAACCTCTTGTTTTGCAACTGGAGTATCAGCTACCGGTGCTTTAGCTGCAGGGGTTGTAGTGGCAGCGGCTGTTGCAACAGTTGAAGCTGCAACAGTAGCAGCAGTTGTTGCCGCAGTTGAGGCTGCACTTTGTGCTGGAGCTCCTGCCGGCTCATAAACTTTCTTTGGCTGTATGATTTTAACAGGTTTTTCCTCCACCTTAACCTCCTCCTCTATTGGAGTTGCTGATACTTTTTCAAACATATAAAGATTGAATGATTCAAAAATTTCATCTACTGCATCAATAGTCTTTGCTCTGAACTTACCAAAAGTCTTTGCAAGCTTTGTGCGGTCTCTGTTAATTGCATATCTGTCAATAATCCATTCATCTGCCTTGTAATGTTCTGTAAGACCACCTTCTACATAATCATATTTTATATTCAAGACTTTGATAATACATTTATTCCCAACAATATCTATTGTAATGTTACATTTCATTAGAGCCTTGTCCAAGATAATTGATATATCCCTAAAAACAATATCTCTGTTGAATATCATAACAACAGATTTCTTTTCTTCATTCTTGTATGCAATTCTGCTCTCAAATTTCTTATCGAATTTTGCAATATAAGCATCAGCCCACTCAGCCGCTATCTGATACACTTTGTCGGCCGATATATCTTTAAACTGCAAAGAATCTTTAAACACAACCTTTGTTCCCTCCATTTGCAAAGGAGCAAGATATTTCTCCATTTTGCTCTCATCTATCTGTGCCAATGAAATAATAGGAACCAACAATAAAATAAGTAAAACAATTTTTTTCATATTTGATTTCTTTCTATAATTCAATATTTTTCCAAAGTTATAAAACTTATGAGAAAAATCCTATTCTACTGTTTACTTATTACTCCACAAGCCCTTTGATATGCAACATATGTCAGATACAATTTATACTTGGCGGTAACATTTTGCTGGTATGCCTGTTGCCATAGAGCCTGCACTTCCAGTAATGAAACCAGCGATTCCATCCCCGCCTTATACTCTTTCTCGCTCATTAGCCTGCTCTCCTGAGCCTGTTGCAAAGACATTTCTGATATCTGATACTCCATTTTTGCCTCTTCCAGATTATTTACGGCTTGAGCAAGTTCCAGTTCCATTTGCAAATTAAGGTCATCCCTATTGTTTTTGGTCTGCTGCAATTTTGCCTTGGCTGCCTTTATCTTGTTCCTTCCTGCCCCAAAATGGAAAATAGGGATTTTAACATTAAGCATAAAAGCATAGTTGAATCCGTCCATAAGATTCTGGTCATTAAGTTTTAAGCCATATGTATAGCCATATGAGCCCAAAAACGCAATATTTGGCAATACCTCACTTCTGCTTAGCTTCACTTGCTGATTTACCAATTCTACTTGTTTTGACAATAGTGTATATTCTGGACGCATGGATATATCAGTTACAAAAGACTCATATTCTTTCATGTCTACACTTATATTGTTTTCAAGCTGCACATCACTATGCAAAGGCTTGCCTATCATATAGCACAGGTTCATTCTGGATAGTTTTATACCATTCTCTGCCTTTTTTAGAGCAAGCAAACTTTCATTTAACTTAACTCTAACTTTAAGTACATCTGATTTTGGTTTAAGGCCATGCTTATATGCACTCTCAACATTTCTGAGCAACTCTTCCAACAGCAACTTATATGACTGTGCAACCTTATACAGCTCCTGAGCCTGGACAGCCAGTGTATATGCGTTGTCTGTCTTGTATATTACTTCATTCTCTACCCTTTTTTCATCTGCTTGTGTCATTTGAAGTGCAATCTTGGACATCTTGTATGCATTTCTTACTTTTCCGCCCATATAAACAGGCTGCTCCAACATTAAGGAGCCATTGAATGCACCATCAATATCCAATGCCAATGCAACACCCGGGAAATACGCGAACTCTCCCGTTGGAACAGGTTGTCCGCTGGTTGTAGAAAATACCGGAAGTTGTCCCTCACCAGAATTATACTCCAAAGTATTGTCACTATAAAATCCTATAGCATTGGCTTTTATGTTTGGAAAGAAATTTGCCTTAACACTTTTTGCAGTAAATTTTGCGGCATCTACACTACTTTTGGATGCTTCCAACTGCTTGTTGAACCTTAAAGCCATATCCCTGCACTCCTGCATAGTAAGTTTATGAACTTGCTGTGCATACAGAGCTATATTGAATGTAAGCAATACTATAATAAAACCTGCCTTTTTCATTTTACATCTCTTTTAACATTAAAGAATAGAGCATACAACACAGGTAAAAACACCAGTGTTATAAGTGTACCAAACAGCAATCCTCCCATAATAGAGGCTGCCAATGATCCAAACATTGCATCCGTAAGCAAAGGAATCATTCCCAGTATAGTAGTAAGTGAAGCCATCATAACAGGTCTCAACCTGCTTTTGGCACTAAACACAAGAGCCTCCATAGGATCAACTCCCTTATTTATCTCCTCTACAATCTTATCCATTAGCACAATACCATTTTTAACCAACATTCCAATCAACCCCAGGGTACCAACAATAGCTACAAAATCAAAAACTTTTCCAGTTATAAACATCGACAATATAACACCTATGAACACCATTGGTATACAACAGATTATTATAAATGGCTTTTTATAGTCCTTAAACAACATTATTAAAATTGCTACAATAAGGATAATTGCCAATGGAAACATTTTAAACAGATTCTCCATAGACTGGTCACTGGCTGCTTTCTCTCCCTGCCAAGATAGTGTATAACCAGACGGAAGTTCCATTTGCCCAATCTTTTCATTTACCTCCTCCCATGCTTTTTGAGTTTCAACTCCAGCTACAGGAGAACATTGAACCCTTTGGCTTCTTTGGCCATTGAATCTTACAACCACAGGATCTTCCCAGCTTATATCAATACTTTTGCACACTTGCTGCAATGGAGTTGTAGCCATAAGATCTTCTATAATCTGCTCTTTTGAAACTTTACCGGCCTTAATCTTTCCCAAAGTTTCCATTGTAAGTATATTGTTTATATTTGGCAACATTCCAAAAATCTGTGCATTAGCCAGATCTTCTACCGGATTGCCAGATTCATCCAAACATCTTAAAACAATATTATCTTTATGAATTCCATCATAAAAGGAATTTACTGGAATACCCTCAGTTACAGCCAATAAGGATACGCTTACATCACTTCTGCCAAGGCCTGCTGCTCTTGCCTGTGCCTGATCATATTCAATTTTTATTACAGGCACTTTATCATCCCAATTGGTTGTAATCAGACAAACATTGTCCAGTTCCTCTATTTTCCTTACAGCCTCCCTGGTAAGCTCATGCAGCACAGCTGGATCCGGTCCACTGAACTGCGCCTCAATAGGGAACTTTTTATACATCAGGTTATATCTCTTTAATTTGACATATGCATCGGGATAATTCTCGGAAAGATACTTTTGCAGAGCATCTATATTTTCCACAAGTTTGTCGGCCGACAAAAAATCAATAATAAGTTCTCCGTACGCCAAGGATGGGTTTGCTATACTTCTAACAAGATTATATCTTCCTGGTGTTCCGCCTATTGAGGCAGTTATATGGGTTATCTCTTCCCTCTGCATAAGGTATTTCTGGATTGAGTTCAAATCCTCCACAACCTTTGTCTGATCTGTCGACTGCACAAGCTGATACTCCATATACAATTGATTATATGTCATATCTGGGAAGAAACCATGCTTTATATATTTGTATCCAATAATTGAAAGCACAAGCAAACCTATCATACATACAACAAATGCTGCTGAATGCTTTATTGCTGATCTTACTGTTTTCTCAAAGAAATCATAAATTTTTCCAGAATAAAGTTCTTCTCCACTTCCCTTTTTGATATCCTTGTCTGAGAGCATCTTATCTGCACTAAGGGGCACTTGTACCAAAGCCAGTACCCAACTGAGCAGCAACGATACGGCCAATACGATAAACAGATCCCTCACATAAACTCCTGCTGTATCTGGAGAGAGAAATATTGGCAAAAAAGAGAGAATTGCAATTAGAGTTGCGCCTAAAAGAGGCATTGCTGTTGTTTTGCCAATAGAGACCAGTGCTTCTTTACGGCTAATCCCTCTTTTGAGGTCAATAAGAATTCCATCTATAATTACAATAGCGTTATCCACCAGCATACCCATTGCAAGAATAAATGTTCCCAAAGAAACCCTCTGAAGTGTACCATCTGAGTACTTTAACACCAACAGAGATCCCAGTACAGTTATAACTAAGCCTATACCTATAATTATTCCACTCTTTATACCCATTGTAAGCATAAGAATTACAATAACTATAATTACAGATTCTATAAGGTTAATTATAAAGGTTCCTAAAGCCTCCCTTACCCTTTCTGGCTGGTAGAAGACTTTATGACACTCTATTCCACATGGAAGTTTTGTATTGTGCAGTTGTTCAAGTTTTTGCTCTACTTTGTTTCCTACTTTAAGAATATCTGTACCCTCCGATGCTGCAACAAGAATTCCTACAGCTGGCTTTCCATCATAAAACAGTTGTTCTCTCACCGGTTCTGAATACCCCTTTTCAACTTTAGCAATGTCCTTGATTCTCAACTGGTCTTGCTGATGTCCCTGTAAAATCAGATTCTCTATATCTTCTACTGTTTCAATCTTATCCTCTACAGAAACTCTTATTCTATTGTGCCCACTTTCAAAATACCCGCTGTAAGTTGTCTGGTTCTGTCCGTTTAAAGTTGCCAAT
>CALCUQ010000360.1 GCA_937906795.1 uncultured Bacteroidales bacterium
TAATTTTGGTCAGTATCCTATTGCAATATTCAATCCTTACCTTATTTCGCCTGTTTTACTTGATTTTGCAAGTGCAACATTTATGGGTCAATATGTTGGTATCAGTAGGGATATTGGCCTTACTGCAGCTTATACTGTTAAGGAGAAAGGGATGCCAATTACTCTTGAGGCTACTTTAATGAACGGTACAGGGCTCAACAAGTACCAATGGACAAATTCTCTGGCTTATGGTGGTAAGGTAGCATTTGGGTCATTGGCAAAGGGGTGGAGAACAACAGCTAAAGCTTACAAAACTCAGATAAGTGGAGAGAACTTTGTGCTTTTTGGTGCAGATTTAAGGTACAAGGCTTCAAAATATAAAATTGAGGCAGAGATGATGGAGAAATACAATATAGACACAAAGAAGTATCTTTCTATGGCTTATATAGAGGGTTTATACAGTATTCCTCTAAAATGTAAAGCTTTAAAATCTATAGATCCGGTTTTTAGATGGGATGCTATGGGATACGATATTTCAAAAGATGGCTTTGGGGTTAACCGTATAAGTACCGGCGCGAGCCTGGTATTTAATACAGGCCCGTTCTATACATTACTTAGATTAAATTATGACCATTATTTCAATACTGACTATGTGTTCCCGGAGTTTACAACTGCGCAGGCAAATGAGAATATGTTAACATTGGAATTGATGGTGTCGTTTTAGTTGATTTATTATAAAGGTACAATAATTATGTTGCTAAAGAGATTTTTGGTTGTTATGCTTCTTGCTGTTATCCCATTTGTTTCCTTTGCTAAGGAAGATGGTGATAATAAAAGTTCTCAATACAAATTTACTACAAAGGGTTTGGTGAAAAATTTTTATGAGAATGATTCTTTAGTTAAGAGTACAACTGTTTTGAAACCTATTTTGATTTTCAAATCAAAGTATGAGTTGGATACAGACAATGGAGATTCAAGGTTTGCAATAAGAAATGCCAGAGTGGGAATTCAAGGAAATTTGAGCAGAATATTCTCTTATAAATTTATGGTAGATTTGTCGGCCGACGGAAAATTTCAAGTACTTGATTTATATGCAGGAATACAAGTTTCCAAAAGGGTGAAATTTACTTTGGGTCAGGGGGGAATTCCTTTGTTCAACTCATATACTGTTGGCCCTAACTCAATTGATTATGTAAACAGACCTTTTGTGGGTAAGTATTTTAACTCATCAAGAGATATTGGACTTACTGCTAACTTTAAGTTAAAGGCCAATGGATTTCCAATAGCTTTGGATGCTGGAATTTATAATGGTGATGGTATAAACAATCCTAAATGGACCAACTCTTTTGCTTTTGGTGGTAGAATTTTGTTTGGTTCAATGAAAGGATGGAGAACAACTGCAAAGTTCTATAGAACCAAGAATGATGATTTGAACAACTATTTTATTTGGGGTGCAGATTTGAGATATGAATCTGATTCTTACAAGATTGAGGCGGAGTATATGAATAAATATAACAATAGCCATGATGCATCTGTTGAGCCAAATAAATCGTTGTCTGCAATGTATTTGCAAGGTGCATATAAGATTGGCCTGAAATCACGTTCATTAAAAAGATTGGAGACCTGTTTGAGATGGGATGGTATGGGTTACAATATTTTTGACAATGGTTTAGGATGTAACAGAGCTACAGCAGGTGTGAATCTGGTATTTAATGCAGATCCTTTCCTTGCTCTTTTAAGAGTGAATTATGAGCACTACTTTAACAATTCTAAAGATATGTCAAAAGTATTTACTACAGATTATCATAATGACAATAAACTCTCTTTAGAAGTGTTGTTGGTATTCTAACTTTACATATGTGTAAGATTTCTTTACACATATTTTTTTTGTCTTTTTTATATATAGCTGGTATATAGTGTATTAGTGTTTTGGCACGCGTGGTGTTATAATATATTAAGTGTATGAAAAAATATTATAACTCTTATGCTGAAAATGAAATATACTATAAGAATTATTATTGTGTTTTGTGTGCTGTTCACTTCTGATGCATTATCTGCACAAGAAGTGATGACCCTCCACAATTGTATGCAGTATGCTTTGATCAATTCGGCAAAAATTAAGCTGGAACAATTGAATGTGGATGATGCCACAGTAAACAGAAGAGATGCAATAATGAAAGTGTTTACCCCAGAAATATCTGCGGGTACTATTCTAATTTTGGAAGGTCTGTAGACCCAGAAACCAATACATACGTTTCTACTACATCATTCAATAACGGATATTCAATTTCTGGAGGAATTACCCTTTTTAATGGTTTTGCAGCGGTAAATAATATGAAAATTAGCAAGACAGCTCTAAAGATGGGAATAGACAGGCAAACACTTGCAAAGGATGAAACTTGTCTTGCTGTAATGGAAGCCTATTATAATGTGGTATACTGTATGCAACTTGAAAAAATGTTGAGTCTGCAAGTTGAAACGGCGCAGTCTGCATTGGAAAGAGCGGTAAAACAAGAGAAGCTTGGCCAAAAGAGTTATGCAGATGTTGTTCAGATGCAGGCAGAGGTTGCAGACCGCAATTATCAGCTGATCTCTGCAAAGAACAGATATGCAAGCACACTCCTTTCTCTAAAAGATCTTATGTTATGGCCTATAGACAAACAGTTGCATATAGATACATCTATGGTAAGCGAGAATGTGATTGTGCAGTTGTCTTCCATTAATAATAATCAGATTATTGATAATGCATTGGCATCAAATCCATCCATATCTATTGCAAGAGGTGAAATGGAGAATGCAAAATTGGAGCTTAGAAGTGCCAGATGGAGGTTTACCCCTTCTGTTTCACTTAATGGTGGGTGGTCTACCAGTTATTATACTTATCCCGACAAAGAGAATTACACTGCTCCTGCATTTGGCACTCAATTTAAAAATAATGCAGGAGAGTATGTTCAGTTGTCATTATCTATACCAATATTGGGTGGCTTGAAATCTTATTCCAATTTGAGGAAAAAGAAAAATGCATCCAAAAGGGCAGCTGTAGAGTATGAGCAAAAGGTTAGGGATATAGAAGCAGAAGTGGTTAGGGCTATTAATGACAGAGACGGAGCACTGGCAGCTTTTGAGCAAGCAGATAAAAATTTGCAGCTGCAGCATCAGGTATATAATCTTAACTTAAAAAAACTTGACCAGGGACTTATATCTGCAATTGATTTTCAGAAAGTTGCAGATAATTGGATAAATGCAAAAACAAGCAGATTGGATGCCCTGTTAAAATTATATATTAAAGAGAGTGTAGTAAAGTATTATAATGGAACAAGTTACATTGAACAATAATAAGGAAAACAATTAATGCTATGGATAAGGTAATAGAAAAGAAAAAGGGGATTGCATTGGCTTTTTCAAAGAAAGCTCTCCCATACTGGGCAGGTGTTTTGTTGGTGATATTTGTTATGTGGTTGGCTTTGAGGGATAACTCAAGTACTCTTAGAGTAGATAAAGAATCTTTGTCTATTGCAGAAGTTAAAGCTGCCCAATTTAATGACTATATTCGTATAAGCGGACAAGTGCAGCCAATGACTACAATTCAGATAAGTCCGCAGGAGGGGGGAATTGTACAAGAAATAATGATAGAGGAGGGCTCTAAAGTAAAAGCGGGAGATCATATTCTTTGTTTGAGTAATGATAATCTTGATCTTCAGATTCTTAACTCGGAAGCTGAATTGGCTGAAAAGGAGAATTTGTTACGCAATACCATGATTTCTATGGAACAACAGCGATTAAATGTGCAGCAGGAGAAACTGCAATTGCAGATTGAGGTAAAGCGTTTGTGGCGTAAATATTTTCAGAACAAGAGTTTGTATGAAGAGAAACTTATAGCTAAAGAAGAGTATCTTACAGCTAAGGAAGATTATGATCTTGCGGCAG
>CALCUQ010000361.1 GCA_937906795.1 uncultured Bacteroidales bacterium
GTTGTTTCGGTAGGGTTGGTACCCTGGAGAGCTTTCTATGCGGGATTTATTTTTTTAGCAAATCTGGTCTAAGACGGGCTGTCCTTTCCATAGCTTGTTCTTCTTGCCATTGTGAGATAAGTTTTGGATTTCCTGACAGTAATACTTTGGGAACTTCCCATCCGTTGAAATTGGCTGGACGTGTGTACACCGGTGCCGATAACATGTCGTCCTGGAAGCAGTCGCTTAAAGCTGAAGTTTCATCTGATATGGCTCCTGGAATAAGTCTTATTAGTGCATCACACACAACGGCTGCAGCCAGTTCTCCTCCGCTAAGTACATAATCTCCAATGGATATTTCTCTTGTTATGATGTGTTCGCGAATCCTGTGGTCTATTCCTTTGTAGTGGCCACAAAGAATTATTATGTTCTTGTGGCATGAGAGTTGATTTGCAATACCCTGATTGAGAACTTCTCCGTCGGGAGACATATATATAATTTCATCATATTCTCTCTCTTGTTTAAGTTTGCTTATAAGGGTATATATAGGCTCAATCATTAGTATCATTCCGGCATCTCCACCATAGCTGTAATCATCTACTTGATGGTAGTTGCCTTTGCCATATTCTCTAATATCGTGTATATGTATTTCTACCAAACCTTTGTTTTTTGCTCTTTGGACTATTGAATGATTTAAAGGACTCTCCAATAATTCTGGAACTACTGTAAGTATATCTATTCTCATTGGTAAATTGGTTTATATTATTATTTCATATGGCTTGGCAAAGATAGAAAATTAGTTATCTATTATCAATTTTTCATTATATTTGTAAGTTATTAATTTTTATACTTAGTTAGTATGGAACAAGAGAAAAATACTGCCGCGTTAAACGAACAAGTTTTACAGCAAGAGAATTTGGAGGGTGCACAAACCCTTAATATGGATTTGTCAAATCTTTCTTTAGTTGAAATTCTTCAGAAATTCATTCAAATGGTTGAGTCTGATGACAAGACCGATCTTCTTAAAAATGCAGAGCATTTTAAGGCTGCATTCTACAAAGTGTTGAATGAGCAGAAGCAATCTCAAGATGAGGTTACCCCAGAGGAGGTGACATTTAAGGAGTTCTATACACAGTATAAGGAAATCAAGAATCAGTATTTACAGGAGCAAGAGAGGGCAAAAGAGGAAAATTATGCTTTGAAATTGCAGGTCATTGAGGAGCTTAAGGCCCTTTTGGAATCTACTGAGGATTTGAATACAACTATTCCTGCATTCAGGGATTTGCAGGCAAGATGGAAGGCGATTGATATGGTTCCTCAATCAAAAGTTAAGGAATTGTGGGACAATTATCAACATTGTGTGGAGAAATTCTATGACTATATAAAAATCAATAACGAATTCAGAGATCTTGACTTTAAGAAAAATTTGCAGGCCAAGACATTATTGTGCGAAAAAGCAGAGGCTTTGGAAAAGGAGACTAATGTTGTGACTGCATTTAAAGAGCTTCAGAAATTGCATCAGGAGTGGAAAGAATTGGGTCCGGTTGCAAAAGAGTATAGAGAAACCATTTGGGATAGATTTAAGGCAGTGACTTCTGTAATAAATAAGAAACACCAGTTGTTCTTTGAGCAATTGAAGAGTGATCAGAAGAGTAATCTTGAGGCAAAAGTTGAAATATGTGAGCAAGCAGAGAGTATTGCCAATGTTTCACCAACTGAGTCGAGCCAATGGAATACTCTATCCAAGAAAATGGAAGAGTTGCAGGAGAAATGGAAAACTATAGGTTTTGCTGCTAAAAAAGACAATCAGAAAATCTATGACAGATTCAGAGAAGCTTGCGATAAGTTCTATAATGCTAAAAGAGTGTATTATGCGAACTTTAAAAATGTTATGCAGAACAATCTGAAAATAAAAGAGCAATTGTGTGAGCAGGCAGAAGCATTAATGGATAGTGAAGATTGGAAAAAAGCAACTGACCAGCTTATAAATTTGCAGAAACAATGGAAAGAGGTTGGTCCTGTGGCCAGAAAACAATCTGATATTGTTTGGAAGAGATTTAGAGCAGCCTGTGACCATTTCTTTGAGAAAAAATCTGCTCATTTTGGCAAAGTGGATGAGGGGTACAGTAACAATCTAAAAGAAAAGTTGCAGCTAATTGAGGAGATAAAGAGCTATAAGTTGTCTGATTCTAAAGAGGATAATACTTTAGCAATGAGAGAGTTCCAAAACAGATGGAATGAGATTGGGTTTGTTCCTTTCACCGACAAAGAAAAGATCCAACAACAGTTTAATGCAGCAATGGATGCTCATTTTGCAGATATAAGATCTCTTGACAGTGAAAAGAAATTGAACAAATTCAAGAAGATGGTAGCAGAAGTCAAAAACTCATCTAAAGGTGCCAGAGGACTTAAGATGGAGAGAGAGAAACTTATGCTTAAGTATAGAAAGATTGAGCAGGATATTGCTACTCTTGAGAATAATATAGGATTCTTCTCCAAATCCAAAGGTGCGGAGGCTCTTATTGCCGATGTCAGACGTAAAGTTGAAATTGCAAAAGAGGAGTTGATTCATATAGAAGAAAAAATACAAATTATAGATAAACAATTTGAGTAAAAGATTTTGAAGAGATGAACAAAAACACGTTGATTGGCTTTGTGCTTATTGGACTGATTTTATTTGGATTCAGTTGGTATAACAGCAAAGTTTATAATGAACAGCAAAGAGCACAGTTTGTTGCAGATTCTTTGGCAGCAGCTCAGGCTCTGAAAAATGCCCCTAAAATTGATTCTGCGATGTTGGCTTTGCAACAGCAAGATGCGTTGACATCTGGGCAACAAGTAGCAGATTTGGCGTCAATGCCTGTTTATGCTGATTCATTACTTGAGCAATCAAGAACAAAGCAAGAGGAATTTTACAGTTTAGAAAACAACAAAATTAAAGTAGTATTTACTACAAAAGGTGCACAAGCTTCTCAAGTACTTATAAAGGACTATTTTACACATGACAGTCTTGATTTGTACCTTATGAAACAGAATGCAAGTAATCTTGGAATTGAGTTCTATTCAGATTTCCATAGAGCATTCTTAAAATCAAACGCATTTACATACACTAAGATTTCACAATCTGATACATCTATTGTTTTCAGACTCTCTTTTGCACAGGATGCATATGTAGACCATATTTATACTTTGTCGGCCGACAGTTATATGCTTGACTTTAATGTTAAGATGGTTGGTATGGATAAGTACGTGAGAAATGGCTCACAAATGCTTGTGGATTGGAATATGGATATTCCAAGATTGGAGAAAGGATATGATAATGAGAAGAATTATTCTTCAATTTTCTATAAATTCCCTAATGAAGAGGATGTTGAGGATTTGGGTTTTAGAAATGCAGAGAGCAACTCTTCTCTTAGTACAAAGGTTGAGTGGTTTGCATTCCAGCAACAATTCTTCTCAGCAATTATGCTTGCCCAGAACTCGTTCACACAGGGAGATTTGGCTTATAAATTCTATCCCGACACAGATCCTGACAAAAACCTTATGGCGTGTAGTGCAAAAATGCAGGTTGAGTTTGCAGCATCGTCAGAGGTCTCTATTCCATTCAAATTTTATTTTGGACCAAATCTGTATAAAGAGTTAAAGAGCTACGATTATGGCTTTGAGAAGATTGTTCCTCTTGGCGGGTGGCTGATAGGTTGGATCAATAGAGTTATTATCATTAATTTCTTTGATTATCTAAGTAGATTTATTTCTAATTATGGAATAATTATTCTGCTTATGACCATTGCAATTAAGTTGATTATCTCTCCTCTAACATTAAAATCATATATGTCATCTGCAAAGATGAGAGTCCTAAAACCTGAGATTGAGAAAATCAATGCCAAGTATCCTAAAAAAGAGGATGCTATGAAGAAACAGCAAGAGGTTATGGCTCTTTACAAGAAAACAGGTGTCAGCATGTTTGGAGGATGTTTGCCAATGTTGTTGCAATTCCCAATTTTGTTTGCAATGTTCCGTTTCTTCCCTGCTTCTTTTGAGCTAAGACAACAAGGTTTCTTGTGGGCAGATGACTTGAGTACATACGATACAATATTGAATTTGCCTTTTAATATTCCTTTGTATGGTGACCATGTAAGTTTGTTTGCGTTATTGATGGCTGTGTCTATGTTCTTCTATTCTAAGATGAATATGGACCAGATGCCAAGTAATAATGATATGCCGGGAATGAAGGCAATGCAGTTGTATTTTATGCCTATCTTCTTATTGGTACTATGTAACAATTTCTCAAGTGGTTTGAGTTATTACTATATGCTATCTAATCTTATAACTATAGCTCAGACTTGGGTGATTAGAAAGTACTTTGTTGATGAGAAAAAATTGTTTGCCCAATTACAGGCTAAAGCGGCAAATGCAAAACCTGTAAAGAAATCAAAATTCCAGCAAAGATTGGATGAGATGTACAAACAGCAACAAGCTATGCAACAACAAATGAAAAATAAGAAATAGTCTGTATGCGTACTATAGCTGATAATATTAAAAGATATACAAATGAGCTGCCATCAACTGTTAAGTTGGTGGCAGTTTCAAAATTCAATCCCAATGAGGCAATAAAGCAGGCGTATGAGGCTGGACAAAGAATATTTGCCGAGAGCAGACCTCAGGAGTTGTTTCAGAAGGTCCAATCATTGCCTGATGATATCCAATGGCATTTTATTGGCCATTTACAGACAAACAAACTAAAGATGGTTTTGCCATATGTCTCTCTGATTCATTCAATTGACAGTACTAAGCTGTTGATGGAGGTAAATAAATATGCAATTGCTCATAATCTTAAGGTTAATTGTCTGTTGCAACTGCATATTGCCCAGGAAGAGAGTAAACAAGGGTTTGATAAAGAGGAAATTCTTGGGATTATGGAGCAATTGTCAAGTAATCCGCTGGAGGGGGTGGAAATTTGTGGATTGATGGGAATGGCATCTTTTGTTGATAATAAGGAGCAGATATATTCTGAATTCCAGCAACTGAAGGAGTTTTATCAGTTACTGAAAGAAAAATATATCTCCACCCATCCCAATTTTAAAGAACTTTCTATGGGTATGAGTGGAGATTATAAAATTGCGATTGATTTAGGCTCTACAATGGTAAGAATTGGTACTTCCATTTTTGGAGCCCGCAACTATAACAAATAGTTTTTGCCTATAGATCAATATCACATTCGAATACAAAGGTAGCAGGACCTGTAAGATATATATCTGTAAAGGTTTTGCTACTTTTATTGTATTTGAAGTCTACCGACAAGTCATCTCCCAAAGCATGGATGTCATATTTCATCATCTCAACTTGAGGATCCTCTTTGCTGGTTTGTTTGCTGGCAAATCCTTTGTCGGGAGAATAAAGATATGTAGAAATGGAAGATGCTGTAACTCCAGTTCCGCATGCAAAAGTTTCTGCCTCTACACCTCTCTCGTAGGTTCTTACATTTATGCTGTTGCTGTTAATCTGAACAAAATTCACATTTGTGCCACCCTCAAAATCTTTGCAGTATCTCCAGTATTTTCCCTTTTCATCTACAGGATATGTAGCTGTGTCTTCTACAAATTCTACATAATGAGGAGAGCCTGTATTTAGAAAATATGCTTTTTCTGAATATTTGTCATACGAGTTCAAGTCTATCATTTTTAGCCTTACTATGCATCTGTGTGGAGTGTATTCAAGCACTTGTGCTGTGTGGAAACCGTCAATGGCTTCAAAATCAAATTTTTTGATACCTCTGTGAGCTGCAAAGGCAACCAGACATCTGCCTCCGTTTCCGCACATTGAACCTTCGTATCCGTCTGCATTGAAATATCTCATTGAAAAATCATATTTGTCACTTTTGCCAAGTAACATCATTCCATCTGAGCCAATGCCAAATCTTCTGTCGCAAAG
>CALCUQ010000362.1 GCA_937906795.1 uncultured Bacteroidales bacterium
ATTTGTTTACATCAGAATCAGTATCGGAAGGTCATCCCGACAAAGTTGCAGACCAGATTTCAGATGCCATTCTTGATGAATTCCTGCGTCAGGATAGCGAAAGTAAAGTTGCTTGTGAAACATTCGTAAGCACAGGTCTTGTAGTTATTGGTGGAGAGGTTAGATCAGAAGATGCATATGTAGATATCCAACAAGTTGCAAGACGCGTAATTAACAAGATAGGTTACACTAAAGCTGAATATATGTTTGATGGTAACTCATGTGGTATACTTTCTGCTTTACATGAGCAATCACCAGACATTAACAGAGGTGTGGTAGTTGAAGATAAAGATGAGCAAGGAGCCGGAGATCAGGGTATGATGTTTGGTTATGCCTGTACAGATACAAAAGAATATATGCCTCTTGCAATATATCTTTCTCATTTGGCTTTGATTGAATTGGCAGACATAAGAAAGAACACTACTCTTATGCCATATCTTAGACCAGATGCAAAATCACAATTCACCATTGAATATAATGACAATGATGAGCCTGTTAGAATTCATACAATTGTACTTTCTACACAACATGATGAGTTTGATACAGATTCTGCAATGCAACAAAGGATTAAGAGTGATATAAAGAATATCCTTATTCCAAGAATGGTAGAGAAACTACCTGCACACACAGCTGCATTATTTAAAGATGACTACATATTACATGTAAATCCTACCGGAAAGTTTGTAATTGGCGGTCCTCACGGAGATACAGGATTAACAGGCAGAAAGATAATTGTTGACACATACGGAGGAAGAGGAGCTCACGGTGGTGGAGCATTCTCTGGAAAAGACTCCAGTAAGGTTGACCGCTCTGCTGCATACGCAGCTAGATACATTGCAAAAAACCTTGTTGCAGCTGGCGTTTCAAAAGAGATTCTTGTACAGCTTGCATATGCAATTGGAGTTGCCAAACCTGTAAGTATTTTTGTAAACACAAGAGGAACTTGTCTTTTGAATGGAGTTACAGATGGCCAGATAGCCACAAAGATTGGAGAACTTTTTGATTTGCGTCCAGCTAAAATCATTGAGAAGTTTAATCTTAAAAATCCAATATTTGAAGAAACAGCTGCATATGGTCACTTTGGAAGAGCCCCTTACACCAAAGAAATTGAGGTTAAGGTAAAAGGAGTCCCAACCAAGAAAGAAGTTATGTTCTTTGCCTGGGAACAGCTTGATGCAGTAGACAAAATTAAAGAAGCGTTCAATATTTAGTTGATGTGATTGAGGGAAGAGGGGAAGGATGAACATTTTTAAACTGATATTTAACTTATTACTCCCTGCCCATTGTTTAATATGTGGCAGGGAGCTTTTTTATTATGAAAAACATTTCTGTCTGCAATGTTATGCAGATATGCCCCTGACATATTTTTGGGAAACTACCACTAGTGCGGCAGAGAAAGCTTTCTGGGGGAGATGCTATATAGAAAAAGTTTACTGTCTGCTTATATACACAACATCTTACAGAAAGCCTATCCATTATTTAAAATATAAAGGGAACACACCGGTTGGTCTATATTTGGGAGAAATGCTAGGTAAAAAAATATCATTAACCACTGTAAAAAACAATACCACCATCACACATCTTGTTCCCGTTCCTCTGCACTGGAGAAAAAAACTCAAAAGAGGATATAACCAATCGGAAATTATAGCAGAAGGCATCCTAAAAGGAATGAACCATAAGCCAACTATAATTCCAAACCTCCTTATACGCAAGGCTTTTACAAAAACTCAAACAAAAAAAGAAAGGGTAGACAGATGGCATAATGTTAAAGATGCATTCACTCTAAATAAAAGGTCTGCCAAGTCAATAACTACAGCAGACCATATATTACTTATAGATGATGTTCTTACCACCGGTGCAACCCTGGAAGCCTGTGCAACTATTCTGGTGGAGCAACTGGGGTGCAGGGTGAGTATTGCCACGTTGGCGTGGGTGGAGTAAAAACTTTGCACCTAATCTTATACAGGTTTCTCAAAAAAATAAATTATATTTGAAAAAATTAAAATTAACAATATGAGAAACAGGAAGTTTAATACACTTAGAGCTGCATCTGTACTGGTTCCTGCAATGGCATTATACAACGGTTGTGCAGAAAACAAAAGTAATCTGCTGGCAGATCCTGTAAAAAACAAAGACGGCAAATACAACATCATATTCCTTACTACAGACCAGGAAAACTATATGAGAACATATCCTCAGGGAAGTAACTATCAGGCGAGAGAGAGGCTAAGAAAAATAGGAACTTCCTTTGAGAAGCACTATGCTTGCTCAAATGTTTCAACATCTTCCCGATCTGTAATCTACACTGGAAGACACGTTACCGAAACCCTTATGCTAGACAACACCAATATCACTTGCCAGCCAAATATGAGCAAAGATCTTAAAACTGTGGGAGATATGATGCGCGAGGCAGGATATTATACTGCATATAAAGGGAAATGGCATATTTCTGAAGGCGATACTTCTTTGGAAGAGTACGGTTTTGCAGACTGGACAGAAGGAGATATGTATGGTGCTCCACTTGAAGGATTCAACCACGATGCAACTATTGCAGAAAACTCCATAAAATGGATGGAAGAGAAAGGAAAAAATCTGAATAAAGAGGGCAAATCCTTTTTCCTTGCAATCAACTTTATAAACCCTCACGACATTATGTACTTTAATGAAAGTGGTGGTGGAGATTTTGGACAGGCAACAGCTGCACCAGATGTTCTTGTATACAAAACATCTTACCAGACGCCAGTCTCCCCTACTTGGAACGAGCCATTGGATAAAGAGGGCCGTCCAAGCTCACATAGAGAGTATACACTTCAATGGGAAATTGCCACCGGCAAAAACCCATCATCGGAGACAGGATGGAAAACATTCCAGGATTATTATTTCAATTGCATCCAGGATTGTGACAATTATATGCTAAAGGTGCTTGATTACCTTAAAGAGAATGACTTGCTAAAGAATACAATTATTGTTTATACATCTGACCACGGTGAGATGCTGGGCAGTCACGGAATGAAAGGCAAGAACGGCAACATATATGAAAACAATATTCATGTTCCACTTGTAATTTACCATCCTGAGTATCCTGGCGGACGCTCTTGCAATCACGTAACATCTCATCTTGATCTTGCTCCTACATTTGTAGATATGGGAACAGAGACTAGTACAGAAGAGACAGAAATTACAGACGGAATTAAAGGATATAGCCTTATGCCTGCAGTTAATAATCCGGCAACTGATGTGCGCAACGGAAGCGGAGTTTTGTTTGTGTACGATATGATCTCTATGATGGATAAAGATGCAATTGTAATACCGGTCTCTCAAGACAAGGTTAGCATTAAAGTTGACCTAAGCAAAAAAGGTTACTTGAGAGGTATTATTACAGAAGATTACAAATTTGCAAGATATTTCTCTCCACTTAATTTTAATACTCCAACCAATATTGAATCTCTGTATTCACAAAACGAGGTTGAGCTGTACAAAACAGATACAGATGAGACAGAGAACCTTGCATGGCCAAAAGGGAACAACAAGGAGCTTGTAGAGTCTTACAACAGCAAACTGAATGCCCTTATAGAGAAAGAAATTGGGACAGACGACGGAAGAGAGACTGATAATTTTATTGGAGGTTTAAAATCATATGCCAAATAACAGCCATAGGCACTATGCAGTTGTGGTAAAGCCGGTAGGCTCTTCTTGTAACCTTTGTTGTGATTACTGCTATTACCTGAACAAAGAATCGGGGAACAGTAGCGGTATAATGAGTTACGATGTGCTGGAAAACTATATTAGGCAAATTATTTCCATTCACGGAAAAATGGCTGAAATAGAGTTTGCCTGGCATGGAGGAGAGCCCACAATAGCAGGTATTCCTTTTTACCAAAAAGCTTTGGAACTGCAGAAAAAATATGGGCATAACAGAAAAATCCTGAATACATTACAAACTAACGGCACTCTTATTAATGATGAGTGGTGCCGTTTCTTTGCAGAAAACAATTTTAGAATAGGAATTAGCATAGATGGGCCAGAGCATATTCATAATGTCTACAGAAAAGATTCATTTGGCAAAGGCACATTCTCTAAGGTTATGGAGGCAGTAAACCTGTTCCAAAAGCATAGCGTACAATACAACACCTTAACTACTGTTAATGCGGCAAATTCCAATTACGGTAAAGATATTTATGAATTTCTCCGCACAATCTCAGTTTTTATGCAATTCCTTCCTGTAGTTGAATGTATTAATACAGAGAACAAGCTAACCATTCCGCCAGGTATAGATACACCTCCTATTGTTAAAGCAAGGGAGTTTGCTCCATTCAATGTATCGGCTGAGGGGTATGGAAAATTCCTATGTGAGGTATTTGACTTGTGGCTTAAAAAAGATCTTGGGAAAAGATTTGTGCAAATAATAGAATCAACTGTTGGAAACCTTACAAGACGCCCTGCCGGATTGTGTGTGCACGAATCTGTTTGCGGCCACTGCGCTGTAGTGGAAAAAAGTGGCGATGTTTACCGTTGTGACCGCTTTGTATTTGACCAGTACAGAATTGGAAACATTATGCACAATAATCTTGAGCAAATGATGGAGAGCAACCGCGCATTTGGCGAGTACAAATTGGAAAGTCTTCCTACTGAATGTTTGCATTGCAGTGTTGCCAACCTTTGTTTTGGAGGGTGTCCCAAAGACCGCATTCTTGAGCAGATGACCATTTACGGAGTGGAACGCAAGAACTATCTTTGTAAAGGATACAAACAGTTCTTCCAACACGTAAAATCATCGGGAATAGTATAAACCAAAGGCTGCTGCACCAGAAACTCCATACAAAAGACTGCATTCTTACTACAGCTGTCATCTCAACATAATATAAGAGTAATATTAGTATAGTGTAATCCTTATATACTTATATAACTGTTATATTATATTCTTACCACCGGCGCAACCCTGGAAGCCTGTGCAACTATTCTGGTGGAGCAGTTGGGGTGCAGGGTGAGCATTGCAACGTTAGCTTATGTGGAGTGATAAAGGCGCTTTTCCTTGATAATTCAAGTAAATTTGATGGCATGTATATTGCAATATGACGTCATTTATATATCTTTGTAAAAATGACATGACTATGGGACAGATAGCAACTACCATCAGAATGGACGCAGAATTGAAAGCAGAGTTTGATAAACTGTGCGAAGAATTTGGCATGAGTGCCAATACAGCATTCAATATATATGTTAAGACAGTTATACGTCAGAGAAGGATTCCTTTCACAATAGAGGCAGATCCTATTGATGTTGTGATGGAGAGAGGAAGAAGAGCATTCTATGAAATGCGCAAAATTGCCGAAGAAAATGGAACTGCGGGTATGAGCCTTGATGAGATTAATGAGGAGATAAGATTGGCCAGAAGGGGAGAGTAGTATGAAAATATATGCAGTTATTGACACCAATGTGATTATATCAGCGCTTTTGTCGCGCCACCATGATTCAGCTACTGTTAAGGTCCTTGATTATCTATATGACAGGGTTATTGTACCAGTCTACAACAACGAAATAATTGAAGAGTATGTAGCCGTTTTAAAAAGGCCCAAGTTCAATTTTTCGGAGGAAACAATCTGTGCTGTCATTGATGCAATCAGGGAAGGTGGTATAGATTCTCGGAGAATTGGCAGCAATGAACAGCTCCCCGATCCAAAGGATATTGTTTTCTATGAAGTTGCTCTTGCAAATGAAGATTCTTTCCTTGTAACCGGCAATATAAAACATTTCCCCAAGAAGCCGTTTGTGGTATCTCCTGCGGAGATGCTGCAGATTATTCAAGAGATGAATTCGCCTAAGCAGGGCTTGCTTTCAGAGCCTTCTGTACGCTATGGCAAGAAGTAAGTTTATTCACATTTGACTTTTTGACAGAAATTTTGCTATCTGTCAAAAAATGCATAAACTTGACAGATAGATCTAATTTGTAATATACTTATATCACTCTAATATTGTGTTCTTACTACCGGCGCCACCCTGGAGGCCTGTGCCTCAATTCTTGTTGAGGAGTTGGGGTGTAGGGTTAGTATTGCTACGCTGGCTTATGTAGAGTGATATGCCAATTATGGCCGCAACTTGTATCAATAGATTAACAACCTAACATTGTGCTGCATTTCCAGTTCGATTATGCGGGTTCCTATGCTCCATCTTCTAACCGGAATTTTACCAGGTTCCAACACGTCCTCACCCGCTTGCCCGGCAAAAGTATCCAATAAACTGCAAAGTTGCTGCCTCTTCAAATTCTTCTTTTTACTATTGAATGTGTCAGTCTTTTGTTCCCATTGCATAAACACGGAACCTGTCTCATCTGTCCCCCTCTTTATCCGATATGAAACAGACAAAAACTTATCTTTGTCAATATCGGCATACCATTCCAGAATATAAAATTTTTCATCATCATTATGCCCGTCGGGAGGATATCCAATCTTGTGGGCTTTCCTTTCAATGTTATCAGTAACATAGCCGAGGCTTGCATTATATTCCCAAATTTTAGCCGGACTCAAACTGTCCCAGTTTTTTACAAGAAAATCCAACTGCTCCATTATTTTGTCATCTCCTTTGATGGATGGTCTATCCAAATCATGGAATATCCTTATATCCCGTATGGTATCACAATGGATCTCCACTAACCCGTAATCATTGTCTCCAACTGTGTACCAAAGGAGCAGACTGCCTGCATCATCACCATTCATACACCCAGATCTATAAAAATGCATCTTCTTGCCAAAAGAAAATATCTTTTGCAGATGCTTGCCATCATAAAAGCCTATAAATGTGCCTTGTTTGGATTTTACAACATGGTACAGCCTATTGTCATATACAAAACCTCCTAAAAAAACGGAATCACTGTACGAAAAGAAAACATCATT
>CALCUQ010000363.1 GCA_937906795.1 uncultured Bacteroidales bacterium
CTTGCCGGCAAGGTTTACTCAGGTGTTGTGTGCAATATCCTATCAAGTGATAAGGTTAGCAGCGATATAGAGTACAAACCTATCTTAGAGGTTGAGAATCTGCCTCTTGTAAAGGAGCAGGAGTTAAAGTTCTGGGATATGGTTGCACAATATTACATGTGTGGTATAGGCGAGGTCTTTAAGGCTGCGTATCCAGCTATTGCAATAAAGCAGGAGCAGGTTAAACACAGAAAGACCGCCGAAAGTTTTCTTGAAGAGATCCAAAAGGACAAAAGTCCTCTACAAGTTGAACTCTCAATTGCACAAGATATTGTTTATAAACAAATTGAATCTTTTTTCTCAACTGATAACAAACCTGTTTTACTTAAAGGGATTACAGGAAGTGGAAAAACTGAACTATATATAAAACTTGCCCAGCAACAGCTAAAACAGGGCAAAAGCGTTCTTTATATGGTTCCAGAGATTGCAATCAGCAAACAATTGCAAGACAGATTAAAGAAAGTTTTTGGTCAAAGGCTTCTTACATTCCACTCAAAACAGACCGCTGCAGAAAAATCAAGGATACACAACATATTGCATCTTAACAATCCCAACGCTGCTGTTGTTGTGCTGGGAACACGCTCTGCGCTTTTCTTGCCATATAGCAACCTGGGGCTGATTGTTGTGGATGAAGAACATGACAGCAGCTACAAACAGACAGATCCGGCGCCAAGATATCATGCAAGGGATGCAGCTATACTTCTGTCAACAATACACAAAAGCAAAGTATTGCTTGGATCTGCCACTCCATCTTTTGAATCGGTATATAACCAGTTGACCAAAAAATTCAATTATGTAGAATTGAATGAGAAATACTATGGAGCTCAAGCCCCGGAAGTAGAAATCATTGACACATTATGGGCCAGAAAAAGCCGTCAGATGAGGGGTGAGTTTTCACAAAAACTTTTAAACCAGATAAAGTCAACATTAGATAACGGTTATCAGGTGCTCATTTTTAGAAACAGACGCTCCTACTCCCCTATTGTAGAGTGCTCTGAATGTGGCAATATACCCAAATGCCCTCATTGCAACGTATACTTGAGCTACCACAAATACAACAGCACCCTAAGGTGTCACTATTGCGACTACTCAACCTCATATACAGGATACTGCACCAGTTGTAACACCGCATCCCTAAAATACAAAGGAGCAGGTACAGAAAAACTGGAAGAGGAACTGTCTGCACTTCTTCCTGGCAGAGTTATAGCACGTTACGATGCAGATATTGCCAAAAGTAAAAAAGCAGAAGAGAAGGTTATCAAAGAGTTCTCAGAAGGCAGGACCGATATCCTCATAGGTACTCAAATGATAAGTAAAGGCTTTGATTTTGAGAGGCTGCACCTTGTTGCAGTAATAAACGCAGACACAATTGTAGGGATTCAGGATTTTAGAGCAGATGAGAAAGCTCTTCAGATTTTCAACCAGCTTGCAGGCCGTACAGGTCGCAGAGGACACAGAGGAAAACTTATTATACAGAGCAACCAGAAAGAGCATCCTGTTTTTGCCCAACTTAAAAGGGAATGTGAAGTTTTGTCGGCCGACAAAATAAATTACACTCTTTTGGCAGAAAGGAAACAGTACCAGTTTGCCCCTTTTGTAAAGATGATAAAACTGACTGTTAAACACAAAGAGTTGCCTAAAGTTGATTCTATTTGCTGCCAATTGAAAAGTGCAATTCAAGCAAGCAATATCAAATATATAGAACTTACCGGGCCATTTGCCCCTGTTATAGACAGAATTAGAGGAGAGTGGGTAAAATGTTTCTACCTTAAACTCTCAAGAGACAGAAACCTTACCGCAAACAAACAGACACTGCTAGAGGCAATTGAAAACATCAAAGGGGGAAACAGGTTTATTACAGCAGATGTAGATCCGCTATAATATGTCATAGCTCAAACCTACCACAACTTTTATAGCCCTTGGGACAAGTTCAAATACAAATGGAGATTCACCAACAG
>CALCUQ010000364.1 GCA_937906795.1 uncultured Bacteroidales bacterium
CATCGAAAACGGAAGTCATTCCGATTTTTTTTCCAATTAATCCAGGCATTGGTTTTAATCAGTTGTTTAAATTTAACATTAACTGCATTGCCAGTGATTTTTTCAATTTAGCTATACATATTGAGATTCAACTGGTTACAGTTCCTCGCATACTTTGCGGGGCTGCAAATATACAACTAATTACCTAAAAAGCAAAAAAATAGAGATTTTTTTTGATGCACTACTCTGTGTAACTGCTATTATCCCAGCAATGTGTACATAGATCACACTTAGGAAGACCTATTGCATTTACAAGGTCATCAAGTCTCTGGAACTTAAGAGTTGTCAACTGTAAATGCTTGCACATTGTCTCAACCATCTCTGCATGTTTAGGATGGTCTGGGTTAGCATAGTCTGCCAACATTTCGTCTGTAAGATTGTCTGTTCCTTCAAGGTCTCTTATGATTCTTCTTGTATAAAGGTCATAATTACTCCTCGACGAAGAGAAATTCAAGAATTTACAAGGGAATATGATTGGAGGGCAAGCTATTCTCATATGCACCTCTTTTACTCCCTCATCCAATAATTTTATAATATTGTCTTTTAATTGTGTACCCCTTACTATACTGTCATCCATAAAGACAATTTTCTGGTCTTTTGTAAATGCCTCATTAGGCAGCAATTTCATTTTTGCAACCAAATCTCTCATTTTTTGATTCTGAGGCATAAAGCTTCTTGGCCAGGTTGGAGTATATTTTACAAAAGGTCTCTTGTATGGAATTCCTTTCTCATTTGAATATCCTATTGCGTGGCCAACTCCGGAATCTGGAATACCGGCAGCAAAATAAGGCTCAATTTCGGTATCTCTTCTTGCCATGGCAGCACCACAACGGTAACGGCTCTCCTCTACATTTATACCTTCATAATTTGCACTAGGATATCCGTAATAAACCCACAAGAACGAGCATACCTGTTTTCTGTCTTTTGGAGGTGCCACTACCCTTACACCATCTGCAGTAATCTGAACTATTTCTCCCGGTCCAAGATCTCTTACGTACTCGTAACCTAAATTATCAAGGCTTGAACTTTCACTTGCACACACATATCCTTTATCATTCTTACCTATAACAATTGGAGTTCTGCCAAACTTGTCCCTTACAGCATATATAGCGTGGTTAGTAAGAACAAGCATAGAGCAAGAACCTTTTATTTTACTTTGCGCAAGCTCTATTCCCTCCTTAAGAGTCTCTCCCATACCAATAAGTACTGCTACCAGCTCGGTTGCATTTATTGTTGAATCAGACAACTCAGCAAAGTGGTGTTTCTGGTCCAATAACTCTTTTGTAAGCTCCTCTATATTATCTACCCTTGCAACGGTAACTACAGAATAGCGTCCCAAATGTGAAGTTATTGTGATTGGTTGCGATTCACTGTCGGATATTACACCCATACCCATATTTGACTCTCCAAATTTTGGAAGTTCATCCTCAAATTTGTTTCTGAAATAGCCATTCTCCAGAGAGTGGATAGATCTTATAAATTTTTCACCATTATAAAAGGCCATTCCAGCACGTTTTGTGCCTAAGTGTGAATGATAATCAGTTCCGTAAAAAACGTCGTTCACGCACGCATTGCGAGATACACAACCAAAGAATCCAGACATAGTTCATTTAAATTTTGCAATGCAAATATAGCAAAATCAAATATAATACAGCCGATATATTAGCATTTATTTACACAAATAAGAAAAAAAGAAGAAGAA
>CALCUQ010000365.1 GCA_937906795.1 uncultured Bacteroidales bacterium
ATTGAACTGGGGACCTCATGATTATGAATCATGCGCTCTAACCAGCTGAGCTATCGCGCCATTGTGTTGAGATATCAGGACTCGAACCCGAACCGAGAGAGCCAGAATCTCTAGTGCTACCATTACACCATATCTCAGTGTTTACGGCTCTGGTAATTCCCGTAAGGGGATGCAAAGGTAGGCAAAAATTTTAATTGTGCAAATTTTTATACTTGTTTATTCAAATTATTTTAAATTTTCTGCCAAACGGTCTAATGCCTTTTGTAAAATCTCTTTACCGCATCCAATGTTCAATCTCATATAACCCTCACCTCCAATGCCAAATGCGGCACCATCATTTAGTGCAAGACCTGCCTTTTTAGTAAAAAGTTCAACAATTTTACTTTGGTCAATGCTTCCAAACAATTTCATTGAAAGTTTCCTGCAGTCTAGCCAAACCAGGAATGAGCTTTGGGGTCTGATAGGAGTGATCAGTCCTGCAAGTTTGTCTTTGCAGTAATCCTCTACAAAAAGAACATTTTTTTCTATGTATTCCAACATTTCAAGTCTCCAGGTATTTCCTTTTGTATAAGCGGCAATGGTTCCTAATGTTGCAAAAATTGTTGGACTGCTCAGTTCGTTAACTTTCATCCATTTGTAAAAAGGTTCTCTAATCTCTTTGTTTGGAACAATTGCATACGAACTTACAATACCGGCCATGTTGAAAGTTTTGGAAGGTGCCCCAAATGTAATGCTTATATCGGCTGCTTTCTGGCTCACACTTGCAAAAGGGATATGTTCTGTTCCAAAAAGAGGCATATCTGCATGTATCTCGTCCGACACAACTTTAACCCCATTGGTGGCATATGTCAGCAAGGGTACATAATGTCTCTTTGTTCCATGCTATGCCAGCTGGATTATGTGGATTGCTCAATATAAGAAGTTTGCAACTCTCTTTGGAACACAGTTCTCTAAGATTGTCAAAGTCTATTTTGTATGATTGTGTTCCGTCACTGTTTTCTACTCTTATCAATGGATTGAACAGAAGATTACGCTCATTCCCTTTTGGAAGATTCATAAAAGGGGGATAGATTGGAGGCTGCACAATAATACCATCTCCTTTTTGTGTGAAATAGTTTATTACATATCCAATCCCTTTTACAATTCCCGGTATAAAAGTGAGCCATTGCTGCTCAACATCCCATTTTTGAATATCATGAAGCCATTTTACAATAGAAGGAAAATATTCGTCGGGAATATAATTATACCCAAACACACCTTTATCCAAAACACTCTGAATAGCTTTATCTACATCTGCTTTAAACTCATTGTACAAAAAATCGTATCGAAAATAGGGAATATTCATA
>CALCUQ010000366.1 GCA_937906795.1 uncultured Bacteroidales bacterium
TGAACAGGAACAGATTCATTGTTTATTGTATTAAGAAAAATCTTGGCAGAAACATAATCTGTTGTAATTGGCAATTGCACAAAAGACTGTCCTGCAAATACTATCAATCCTATTCTGTCACCCTGCAACTTGTCCACTATTCTTGAGATGGCCAATTTTGCCCTTTCCAGTCTGTTTGGAGTATAATCCTCTGCCAACATTGAGTTTGACACATCCAAAGCAATCATTATCTCAGACCCAGATCTTTGAGTCTCTTTAATTCTTGCTCCCAATTGAGGGCGTGACATCCCCACAATAAAGAAAAACCAAGCCAATGAGAAGAATGTCAGCCTCACCCATCCTTTTGCTTTGGATCTGTATGGCATCAATTTCTCCATAAGTTGCATATCTCCTATTTTCTCTATCTGTTTTCTGCGACCTTTTTTATAGAAAGCATATACAATGAAGAAAAATGGAATCAGTAATATTAAAACCAAATATTGTGCATCTGCAAAATGTATCATCTGTCAATCTTTTAATCTGGAATTTGTTTAACTACAAATGCCCTAAGCAATATTTCAAATGCAAAAGCAATCAAAGCAATCAAGCCAAAGTACATAAACAACTCTCTGTAAATAGGGAACGAATCAACCAATGTCTTGTTCTTTTCCATTTTGTTAATCTCACCATAAATCTCCAACAATTTAGAGTTGTCTGTAGCTCTAAAGTATTTTCCTTCTGTCTGCTGGGCAATATCCTCCAACAGAGGTTCATCTATCTGCACCTCAACCTCCTGAATATCCACTCCATATGGAGTCATAACAGGATATGGAGCCGTTCCCTGGGCTCCAACTCCAATAGTATAAACTCTTATCCCGTATGTTTTTGCAATTTCTGCCGCCATAGCAGGAGAAATCTCACCTGAGTTATTTACTCCGTCGGTGAGAAGAATAACCACTCTGCTCTTAGCCTGGGAGTCCTTTAATCTTGCCACAGCTGTTGCCAGACCATTTCCAATTGCAGTACCATCTTCAATTATTCCACACTCAATCTCTTTCATAAGATTTATAAGTGTAGCCCTGTCTGTAGTAAGGGGAGACTGAGTATAACTTTCTCCGGCAAAAACAACAATTCCAATTCTGTCTGATGGCCTTTGGGCAATAAACTCTATTGCTATATCCTTTGCAGCACCTATTCTGTCTGGTTTGAAGTCTCTTGCCAACATACTGGTAGAGACATCCATAGCAAGGACAATATCTATACCCTCTGTATCTACCTTTTCAAAGTCAGAAGATGAACGGGGCCTTGCTATTGCAATAATTATCGCCGACAATGCAATAACCCTCATTGCAAATGGGAAATGTCTGAGCACTCTTTTGAATGCCCCTCCATTGTATTGCCAAGGGGTGATACTGGAAACAACCAGATAAGGTTTAAGCCCCTTTAGCTCCCTGTATATATAAATGGCAATAACCCCCAAAACAAGGAGTAAAAGCCATAAAAGTTTTGGATATTCAAAAAACATACTATTTCTCCTCCTGTTTTTCTTGCTGCATCTGATCCATGAACGTTGTATTTACAAACCTTACAGCAACCAGTATAGCTTGTTCATTCTGCTCAACCGATGGAGAGAACTTTGCAAACTTGACCAGATCAGATGACTGGAACAATTCATCCAATTGCTCAAATGCATCTTTATCTATCTGTTTGTCTTTAAGACTGTCAATAATTTCTGCAGAGGTCTTTTCCATTGCATTGACACCATATCTGCTGTCTATATATTCCCTCAAAGTATCTGTAATGGCTGTATAGTATTGTTTATCCTTACCATTTTGCCACAATTTCTGATTTCTGATACTCTCTAGCTCCCTCAAAGCAATAATGTGAGGCGGATCTTTTACAATTGGTTTTCCAAAGAAGTCTCTGTTTTCTTTCCTGTACTTGACATATCTGTATACAAGATATACCGCAACTATAAACAACAGTGCAAGCAACACCCAAGGGTACACCTCGCTGAATGTAACAGGATATGTCATTTGTTTCTTAAGTGGTCTAACCTTGAAATTTGCTGTATCCACCTGTACATTAGTAACCTCAAGCGAAGGGGTTTCAAAATATAGTGTATCTCCATCCTTGGTTACAGCCAGCGGTTGTGGAAGTTTAAAATATCCACTGTCAAAAGAGGTAACCAGCACTTTTGCATTCAAGTGCTTTACACCATTGCTAATTTGCAATGTATCAATAACAAATTCGTGAACTACACATATTTTTGAAGCATTATCGTATAATGTTTCCTCTCCTTGCAACTCTTTGTTCTGATAGGATGCAATTACTGGAGCATATGGTGCAAATACAACCTCTTTTTCCTGTGGCACAGTAAACTTAAGGTTCCATACAACTTGATCACCAACAACAATCGAATCACTTGTTATTTTATTCTCCTGCAACTGTATCCATGATGGATTTGTCTTTACATCCACACTTTGTCCACTTGCACTAATAACGCAAGCCAACACAGCAATAACAGATACAATATATTTCAATAGTTTCATCATTACTTTTATTAAGCAGATTATCTGGCCTTGAACAATGAGATCAGCCCTTTAACATAATCCTGGTCTGTACTTATGCTTACATTGTCCACTTTATATTTATTGAACATTGCCTTAGCTGCATTGTATACACCAATACTCCATTTATTATAATTGTCTCTTACAGCTTTGCTCGAAGTATCTACCCATCTGGTTGCACCTGTCTCTGCATCCAGCACTCTTATCAGTCCAACATCAGGCAACTGTCTTTCTCTTGGATCATAGATATTGATTACCTGCAAATCGTGTCTGTTTACAGCAATCTTAAGAGCCTCTTCATAATTTGGTTTGCTCAACGAGTCTACATCCAATAAATCCGACAACAAAAATGCTGTACATTTTCTTTTTATTGCATTTGTAAGGAATCTTAATGCTTCAGATATATTTGTGCCGCTTGTCTGGGGTTTGAACTCCAACAATTCACTTATTATTCTAAGCAAATGGCTCCTTCCTTTTTTGGGTGGGATAAACTTTTCAACTTTAGAACTAAAGAACAAAGCTCCCACTTTATCGTTGTTTATGGATGCTGAAAAAGACAAAACTGCAGCTATTTCTGCAATAAGTTCCCTTTTGGTTTTTATGGTAGTACCAAATACACTGGATGGACTCACATCTATAAGCAAAACAACTGTCATTTCACGCTCCTCCTCAAACACCTTAATATACGGTTGTCTAAGACGGGCTGTTACATTCCAGTCCATATTTCTTACATCATCTCCAAACTGATACTCCCTTACTTCACTAAAAGCCATACCCCTCCCCTTAAAGGCAGAATGATACTCACCGGCAAAAATCTGGTGAGATAACGATTTTGTCTTTATCTCAATCTTCCTAACTTTTTTGAGTAACTCGTTATCCATCTCTTTTACCTCCGCTACTATGGAACCTCAACTGTATTTATAATGTCTGTAATAATATTCTCTGTTGTAATATTTTCTGCTTCAGCCTCGTAAGTAAGACCAATCCTGTGTCTTAGAACCTCATAGCAAACTGCTCTCACATCCTCTGGTATCACATACCCTCTTCTTTTTATAAATGCATATGCCTTGGATGCCATTGCCAATGAAATACTTGCACGAGGAGATGCACCATAAGATATAAGATCCTGCAACTTGTCAAGACCATACTCTTTAGGAGTTCTTGTAGCATAAACAATATCAACAATGTATTTCTCAATCTTTTCATCCATATACACATCTTTAACCACCTCTCTTGCTCTTACAATATCCTCTGGTTTAAGAATTGTGCTTGCTTTAGGGAATTGAGCAGCATTGTGCATTCTTATAATAAGTTTCTCCTCCTCCTTCTTTGGATAACTTACAACCACTTTAAGCATAAAACGGTCTACCTGCGCCTCAGGAAGCGGATAAGTACCCTCTTGCTCAACCGGGTTTTGGGTAGCCATTACAAGGAATGGTTTGGGAAGTGTGTATGTATTGTCACCAATGGTAACTTGTCTCTCTTGCATAGCCTCAAGCAAAGCCGATTGGACTTTTGCAGGAGAACGGTTTATCTCATCTGCAAGAACAAAGTTTGCAAAAATAGGTCCTTGTTTTACCTGGAATTGCTCACTCTTCTGGCTATAAATCATTGTACCAATCACATCTGCGGGAAGCAAATCTGGAGTAAACTGGATTCTGCTGAACTTGGCATCAACAATATTTGCCAATGTATTTATGGCAAGTGTTTTTGCCAGACCAGGCATACCCTCCAAAAGAATATGACCGTCGGCCAGTAAACCAATTAAAAGATTCTCAACCAAATGCTTCTGTCCAACAATAACTTTGTTCATCTCCATTGAGATTATATCAACAAAAGCACTCTCCTTTTGGATTCTCTCATTTAACTCTTTTATATTGACAGTTTCCATATAAATGATTTTATATTTAATTTTTATAATATTTTTTCAATAACTATATTTGCCATTCAAGCAACCTGGCTTTTAAACCAAGCCCCAAAATTACACAATTTTATGAAATATTTTATCCGTTTGTCTTATAACGGCAGCGCTTTTAGCGGTTGGCAAATCCAACAGAATGCAAATAGTGTGCAGCAGGAGTTGCAAACTGCCCTTAGCGTATTGTTTAAAGAGACAATAGAGGTTGTTGGTGCAGGGAGAACAGACACTGGGGTAAACGCCAAAAACTACATTGCCCATTTTAATATTTCATACCCAATCAAATCCGTATCAGATAGTATCTACAAATTAAATGCCATTCTTCCCAAAGAAATAGCTATCCACGATATTTTTAGGGTAAATGAGCAAGCTCATGCAAGATTTGATGCAAAAAGCAGAACATACAAATATTACATTCATACACAAAAAGACCCGTTTGGCTTGAAATTCTCATATTTTCTTCCTCCTGGCAGACTCAATTTCGACAATATGAACAAAGCTGCCCAACTATTTTTGGGAGAAAAAGATTTTACAAGCCTGGAAAAACTTGGAGGAGGGAACAAAACATCCATTTGCAATGTAACTCAAGCTTATTGGGAGCCTGTTGACGGTGCGGATTTTGAAAGTGCAACACATTTTGTATTTACAGTTACAGCAAACAGATTTTTACGAAATATGGTAAGGGCCATGGTTGGGTCGCTGCTTATGGTGGGTTTTGGTAAAAGGGACCCTGAGTGGATATCCCAAATGCTGGAGCAGAAAAACAGGAATGCAGCTGGAGGCTCGGTTCCTGGCAATGCTCTTTTCCTAGTTGATATAGAATATGACAATAATATAAATTTATAAATATGTTATCTTTATTACAGATTCAAAACCAAGCAGTTATAGATGCTGCAACAAAAGAGGAACTTGGATTTTCGTTAATTGACATGGCGTGTAAGGGCGGATGGCTTATGATTCCTCTTCTATTGCTTTCAATTGTAACCATTTATCTTTTTGCAATGAAATGGTGGGCTATAAAGAAAGCCTCAAATTTCAGCAATAATCTGTTGGATATGGTAAAGGAAAATATATCCAAAGGAAACATAAAAGATGCCATTGAACTTTGCCATAAAGACAACTCTCCTATTGCCAGAATGGTTGAGAAGGGAATTACCCGTTTGGGCAGACCTTTGCAGGATATACAGATAGCTGTTGAGAATATTGGCAATGTTGAGATTGCCCAATTGGAGAAAGGATTGCCTATGATGGCTACAATTGCCGGCGGTGCTCCTATGATAGGTTTCCTTGGAACTGTTATGGGTATGGTTCAGGCATTCTTTAACATGGCTCAGGCAGGAAGCAACATAGACATTACCCTTTTGTCGGGAGGAATATACACTGCAATGGTTACAACTGTTGCCGGTCTTATTGTTGGTATTATGGCATATTTTGGTTATAATTTCCTTACCTCCAGAGTTAGCAACCTTGCTGCAAAAATGGAGCATACCACAATGGAGCTTATTGATATGGTAGGCGAGTATTCTGTTAAACGTTAATTTGTAGTCAAATGGCAATAAAACAAAGAGGAAAGGCAAATGCAGAGTTCAGCATGAGTTCAATGACAGATATTGTATTCCTGCTGCTTATCTTCTTTTTGGTAACCTCAACTCTAATAAATCCAAACGCACTAAAGTTGCTGCTACCTAAAAGTACAAATCAGATCTCTGCAAAACAGATTGTAACTGTTTCAATAAAACATTATCAGGATACAGGCAATTTCAGTTTCCACATAAACGGAAATACCACACCTGTAAGATTTGACCAGATAGAACCACAGATACAATCTCTACTGCAAGAGAGCGATGACCCTACATTCTCCATTTACGCAGATAAAACTGATCCAATAGAGCAAGTG
>CALCUQ010000367.1 GCA_937906795.1 uncultured Bacteroidales bacterium
CACCATAAGAAAACGCGTAACAGACAATACATAACCCCTGGCTCCATCCCTTAAGCAGAATAAATCTGTCTAAAGAAATAGCACGCTTCTCCTTTACAGGCTCCCTCTTTTTAAGATCTAAAGTATAGTTAATGGCAAGCCCTAAAGCAGAGACTCCAAATGCCATCCAAAAAAGGACATCATAACTCTGGAAAGCCCCATAAATCATAAGAGCAACAGTAGGTCCTATAGCGGTGGCTATATTATTGCTCAATCCGTAATATCCTATACCCTCTGCCCTGCGTGTAGGGTGCAAAACATCTATTGCTACAGTACTGTTTGACACCGTTGACGCTCCAAAAGGGGCACCATGCAAAGTACGTATAACTGCAAACAATATTAGAGAACCTGCTGCCAGATACCCCAAGAAGAAAGCACAAAAAAGGCCATAACTTACAAGAAGTACAATCCTGCGAGGCAAACTGTCTACCAAAAAACCACTGAATGGTCTTATTATTAAGGCTGTTAGAGTATATCCACTCAAAACAATTCCTATCATCTCCTTATCTGCCCCAAAAGTGTCACTCAAATAAAGTGGCAAAAGAGGAGTAAGAAGCATAAATGAGAAAAAAATCATAAAGTTTGCACACCAAACCTTAAGGTAATTGGCATTCCACAATTTTTCTCTTTTAGTATGCATCTGAGCCTGAATATCCATTTAAGAATTTTTGTGTAAAGATAAAAAAACTGGGCCAATACTTGACCCAGTTAAATTAATTGTCCACTTCCAAAGTATTTATCTTTATAGCCTCAGCCGACGGAATGATAGTGGAGGTTGGGATATTCTCAAATGTAAACTTATACGTTTTACCCAACTCATTATTTATGTTATATCCATCTAAAGTAGAATCATAAGTGGCAGTCTGCGCAGTAGTAGCCCCTTTTGTATATTTCCAATCCAAACTCCAGTCTTGCTCAACAAACTTCCACACACCAGCAGTAAGAACAATAGAGCGGGTTACATCAGCTGCTCCAACAGCATCCTTAGGTCTTGAGAACATTATTGTCATATGAGGCTCACTAACCCACGTTCCCGTAGATTTAGAATAATAGAATATATCAAAAAAATGGTTTTATCACAACATTAATCGCTTGCGAGATTTTGAAATTAAAATCGTCAAGAGCCAAAGAAACAATCAAAACAACGGTTGATAAG
>CALCUQ010000368.1 GCA_937906795.1 uncultured Bacteroidales bacterium
CCAGAACAACAACTGAAACGTTCTCCTTTGAAGTTGATGAGATATGTTTAAGGTCACTCACACTATTGAGCACGTTCTCCAAAGGCTTGGTAACGTTATTCTCAATATCAGAAGCATTCGCACCCTGGTAAGTTGTCATTACCATAATGGTGTTAGTCTCAATCTCCGGAATAAGGTCAATAGGAATATTTATTAGGGAGAAGAGACCAAATATCGACACAGCAACAAAGATAAGCGCTGTGGTTATGGGTTTCTTTACCGCACTTTGATATAAACTCATCTTCTATCTCTTTTCTTATTTAACAATATCTACTTGTGAGCCATTTACAACTCTTGAGTGTCCCTCTGTTATAACAACATCACCAGAGTTTACACCGCTGATCAACTCATACTCAGTATCCATTCTTCTTCCCAACTCCACTTTCTTGAACACAACTGTACCATTGTCTACAACATATACATACTTGTCGCCAGAACCTGTCTGTTTGATTACAGCCTGGTCTGGAACTACAACGTGATTTGCCAAACCATAAGAGAATGTTACTCTGGCAAACATACCAGGTCTTACTCTCTCGTTTGCATTTGCAATTGTAACCTCTACTGGGAAAGTTCTTGTTGCCGGGTCAATGGTAGGATACACAAGTTTTACTGTACCTTTAAACACCTCTTCTCCATAAACATCCAATTTAACATCTACACTCATACCTTTTTTAATTTGAGTATATAGAGACTCAGATACATTCACAAGAAGTTTCACCGGAGTTATTTGCTCAATAGTATATAGAGGCTGAGCCATAGCATACATATCGCCAGCGTCATAATTTCTTGCAGTAACAATACCATTGATTGGACTAACCATTATAGTGTTCTCCAAAAGGTTCTCATAGTTTGTTTTTGAAATTGTTGCAGCAAGTTTTCTTGCATCCCACTCACTTTTTGAACATCCACCAACCTCATACAACTGATTTGTTCTGCTGAACTCCAAAGAATCATTCACCATCTGCAATTTAGCCTGTGTAAGGTTTAGCGGATCCATTGTTGCAAGAATCTGTCCTTTTCTAACATGATCTCCAACCTCAACATTAATAGTCTTGATTCTCAAAGACATTTTTGGAGAAATGTTGTTTACTACGTTTGCTGCCACTGTTGCAGTAAATGTCTCAACTTGCTCAACCTCTCTTTCAAACACTTGTTTTACTCTAACCTGAGGGTTTTTAGCTACTTCTGTTTGAGCAGTCTGATTCTCACCTTGGCTACCGCATGAAACCATAGCTGCAGCTACCAATAAAAATAAAAGTGATTTAATATTCTTTCTCATATCTGTAATTTATTATTTTCTCCATTAAATTATTTTGCTTGCGCAGCCATCTTCTCAATTTTAGCCAAATTTGATCCCAAAATCTTCTCCAAAGAAGACTTAGCCACCATATAACTGTAAATTGACTGGTTCAAGTTTAGTTTTGATCTCAACAAAGCCAATTGTGAATCCTGAAGTTCCAAAAGGGTACCGCTTCCAATTTCATATCTTTTAAGTGCAATCTGGTATCCCAACTCAGCACCCTCAAGACTCTTTCTTGCAGCATTATACTGTTTAAGACAAGTCTCCATAGAATTGACAGTCTGTTTTACACCCACCTCAAGGTTTCTGATAGCATCCTCTTTTTGCAAAGCCAATTGCTCCATTTGGGTTTTAGCCTGCTTAACATCGTGGTATCTTTTTCCTCCCGAGAAAATTGGAATAGTGATTCCAATTGCTCCGGTAGAATATGGGCTCCATTGATATGTGCTGAACTTAAAGTTTTCAGCCATTGCCATCCATTGGTAGTTTAATGACAAACTTAGAGAAGGGTAATATTTTGCAATCTGCATCTTATATGTTTTCTCAAGAATTCTTTCCTGAATCTCCAATTGTTTGATTGTAGAGTTGTTCTCAATAGATGCATTAGGATCTACATACTCTGCTACAACATCTTTGTAATCAACAAGGTTACCAAGGCACTCCAGTGGAATATTCAAATCAATACCCAACAGAGCCTTTAGTTTCCACTCTGCAAGGATTATAGCATTTTGAGAATCATAAACATTGGTCTCTGCATTCTGCATTGTTACCTCCGATCTGATAAGCTC
>CALCUQ010000369.1 GCA_937906795.1 uncultured Bacteroidales bacterium
GGAATGATGCTTTTGGGAAAAAGCGATAAGTATGATTTCTCAATGAGATACTTCAATGCAGACGGTTACGAAGGGAGCATGTGCGGAAACGGCGGACGCTGCCTTGTGGCATTTGCAGCACACAGGGGAATAAAGAAGTTTGACTTCAATGCAATTGACGGTTTCCATACAGCCCAGGTTCTGGAGTTCACACCATACAGATGCATTGTAAAACTAAAGATGAAAGACCTGGAGGCCTGTGACAAGTACTCAGAAAACGCCTATTTCCTCAATACAGGTTCACCCCATTATGTGGAGTTTGTGGAAGACGTTGCAAACTATCCTGTTGATGAAAAAGGCAAATATTGGAGATACCATAAGGATTTTGAAGGCGGCACAAATGTGAATTTTGTGGAGCTTAAAGACAATTGGATAAATGTACGCACATACGAGAGAGGGGTTGAAGCTGAAACATACGCCTGTGGCACAGGTGTCACAGCCTCATCAATCGCAACATACCTTTATTCTCCACACAAAGGGTTTGCAGAAAAGCAGCAGGTTGCAGTATGTCCCAACGGGGAGAAATGTGAGGAAGTGGAACTGGTGAAATATGACATCCACGCCCTTGGCGACGACCTTCAGGTAAACTTCAAATACAACAAAAGCAGCAAAGCCTTCACAGATGTATATCTTACCGGCCCTGCCACTTTTGTATTTGAGTGCGATATAGAGATAGCTTAACCTCTATTTATTGTAATTCCTTGCGCCAAAAATTGTGGTTCCTATCCTTACCATAGTGCTGCCACATTCTATGGCAATCTTATAATCTCCGCTCATCCCCATAGACAATTCATTGAAATTGGGATGTGCGGAGATATATTTTCCCTTTATTTCAGAGAATGCTGAACGGAGCTCCTCAAACTCCCTCCTTATCTGTTCCTTGTCCTCTACAAATGAGGCCATTCCCATAAGACCGCAAATTTCAACCCCCTGCAACGGATTCTGTTCCAGTTTGTCCAATAAGGCCATCAGTTCTTCTCTGCTGAATCCCTGTTTGCTCTCCTCCTGGGCAACAAACATCTCTAGAAGACATTTCACTTTAAGGCCATTTTTCACCGCATACTTCTCTTTTGTTAATAGCTCTTCCCTGCCTAAAAGCGTATATGAAAACTCCAAGATTAAGAAAACCTATAATAAGAGCCTGTGTAATAAAATTTATAAATGCATCAACCGGTAACCAGTTCCCCGCCTGTGTTCCGCTA
>CALCUQ010000370.1 GCA_937906795.1 uncultured Bacteroidales bacterium
CTCACCTTCGATTTTTTCTTTTGCAATATCAATTAAAACTATTTCTCTTGCAAATCCTCTAATAGATAAAGCATAAGCGATACTAGCGCCAACAAATCCACCACCGATAATTGCTACTTTCTTTTTACTAATAGCCTCAATAACACTGTCAAATGGAACCCTATGGACTCCATCTGTAAGTATTGCATATACGTTGGAATCAATTGCCCTGGTTGCAGCATAAGCATTTCTCTCAATACAAGGAATCTGTACCATTCCACATACAGGGTCACAAGTAAGGCCCAAAAAATGCTCCATACCCATAGAAGCCGCATACTCAATCTGTTGTACTGTTCCTCCAAACAATTGTGTAGCAGCTCCCGCTGCCATACAACAGGCAGATCCTATCTCCCCCTGACACCCAACCTCTGCACCGGAAATAGAGGCATTTGTTTTTATCAGATTCCCTATAAGTCCTGCAGTAGAGAGTGCTCTTATTATCTTTTTGTCGGAGAAGTTATACCCTTTCTGACACAAATAAAAAACAGCAGGCAAAACTCCACTCGAACCACAAGTTGGAGCAGTTACTATTGTGCCTCCACTTGCATTCTCCTCTGAAACAGCCAAGGCATAAGCAAAAATCATTGCCCTGCGCTGCATTGATCCCTGCAGACCTCCCCCTTTTATATGGAAAGCAGAAGCTCTTCTGGATAGCTTAAGCCCTCCGGGGAGAACTCCCTCTGCCTCAAGACCTCTCTCAACCGCCTCTTTCATAACCTTCCACACCTCAAACAGATAATCATCAAGATCACTATCCTCATACATTTTCACATATTCCCAGAATGTAATTCCATTCTCCTTACATATCTGCAGAATAGTTGCCATCTTATTGTGAGGATATATCTGAACCTTATTCAATCTCTTTCCAGAATCGCTTATATCTCCACCTCCAATACTAAAGGTAGTCCAGCAATCCAACAGTTTATGCTCAATATCAAAAGCCTCAAACAACATTCCGTTTGGATGCTGTGGCAAAAATATATTGGGTCTCCAGTGAATAGTGCATTTGCTGTCACCCAGTACATCCAAAATGGCAACATCTGTAAGGTGCCCTTTTCCCGTTGCCGCCAGACTGCCATATAGTGTTACCTCAAAAGTGGCAGCTGCCGGATTCTTTCTCTTAAACTCTTCCGCAGCAAAACGCGGTCCCATAGTATGACTGCTCGATG
>CALCUQ010000371.1 GCA_937906795.1 uncultured Bacteroidales bacterium
GTCTGTCTATTGTAAGATAACCGGAAACCTTATCAACTTCATACTTTACAGTATCGGTTGGAACTATTTCTATAAAAGCTGTAACCTCCTCTGGAGCATTGTCGCCAAGAGGTATTCCATGCCAAGGATGGGATTTGTGCGATTGAATGATTTTCATAGTTTAATTGCTGTTAATTCATACAAATGTACAAAATAGTTTATATATTTGACCCGCAAATCAAATAATTATAACAAGTAATATAATGAGAAAACTACTATATTCAATTGCAATTATTCTTATGATTGGAGCAAATTCTCTTTTGGCCCAAAAGCCCACAAAAAATGTAACCGATGTGTACACTACAGAATATGCGCAAGATATTATCAATTTCCTTACTCAAAAAAAATTCCAGGGAAGGGAAGCCGGCAAGAAAGCCTCTCTGCCAGTTGTCAAATTTTTGAAAGATGAATTCATTAAAATTGGATGCCCTGTCTTAAAACAGACAATTTCAGACACAGATCTTCTTGAGGCTAAAGGTGAGCCCAAACAGGGAACTTGCTACCCAAAAAAGATATACAATGTAATAGGAAAGATTGAAGGGCTCAACAAAGATAAGATTGTAATAATTGGAGCTCATTTTGACCATCTGGGCAAAAAGAAAGGGTTAGGAATCCATCCAGGAGCAGATGACAATGCATCTGGAATTGTATCACTGCTGTCTTTGGCAAAAATGATAAAAGCAACAGGATGCACCCCTAAATACACCATATACTTCTGCGCATGGGATGGAGAAGAGAAAGGACTGCTTGGGTCAAGATATTTTGTACACAATTACTACAAGTACAAGTCACAGGAAGATTCCATTGTCCACTATATGAATTTTGATATGGTTGGCAGAACTGCAACCCCGGAAAATCCGACAGTAACTTTTGCATGGAACAACAATTATCCATATTTGCTGGATCTTTGCAAAGAGGCTCAAAAGGATATCCCGGCCCCTTTCAATGTTATTCTTGACGAGCGCAAAGGTGATGGAAAAGGAGGGTCTGACTACGCCCCTTTTTCCAAAAAGGATATTGCATTCATTGCCTGGATGGAAGATAAAATGCATGAAGATTATCATAAACCTTCTGATACTCCCGACAAAATCCACTGGGAGAAACTCCAGAAAACAACCATTCTGGCATACAAAGTTCTAGAAGGATTGGTGTACTAATCTTGGTTCACTTTAGACGTTAGCCCCCGGTTTGCATAGCAAGCTGGTGGTTCTTTTTCTGAATTAACTTTGCATGAGGTTGAGCACGCAAATCTCACTCAGAACG
>CALCUQ010000372.1 GCA_937906795.1 uncultured Bacteroidales bacterium
TGAAAGGGTTATTTTCCCCATAAGAAGCATAAGCGGAAAAGTTATTGCCTTTGGAGGAAGAAAACTACGTGGAGATAAAGAGATTGCAAAATACATAAACTCACCTGAAAGTGAAGTATATGTAAAAAACAAAGTCCTGTACGGCATTTATGAGGCAAAAAGTGCCATTGCCAGAGAAAAGAAATGCTACCTTGTAGAAGGATATACAGATGTTATATCGTTCCATCAGGCAGGAATAGAAAATGTTGTTGCCAGCAGCGGCACATCTCTTACTACCGGGCAAATCCAACTTATCAAGAGATTTACCAACAACGTAACAGTTCTCTACGATGGAGATTGGGCAGGAATAAAAGCCTCTTTAAGAGGTATAGACATGTTGCTGGAAGAGGGACTTGAGATTAAGGTTGCTCTCTTCCCCGATGGAGAAGATCCGGATTCTTACGCAAGAAGCCATACAAAAGAGGAGCTTAAAGAGTTTCTTGACAACAATGAAGAAGACTTTATTGCATTCAAGCATAAGGTGCTTAGCCAGGAAATCTCAAAAGACCCATTGCAAAGAGCCAAATTAATTGGAGAAGTAGTAAACAGTATTGCCATTATTCCCGATGCAATTACCAGAAGCGTTTATATCGAGGAGACAAGCTCCAAACTAAAAATAAGCCAGGAACTCCTTTCTCAAGAGGTTGCCAAAATAAGACATAAGAAACAAAGTGACAATTTCTACAGACAGCAAAGAGAAGCAGAAAGGATAGAAAGGCTGAAAGGCATTACAGACACCCCACAGATTACAAACCACACATCTGCAGGAAAGGTCCCTACTTTTGTTATAGATACCTATTGCGAAGAAGCAGAAAAAGAGATTCTCTATTATCTGCTTAAATTTGGCAACTACCCTATTCATTTGGAAGAGGAATTTGCATACGGAGCATCAAACATTGAGGAACAGACTGTAGCCCAATATATTTTGAGCCAGCTACAGAACGATGACCTTGAATTGCAGAATCTTATATATAAAGAGATTTTTGATGAATACTACTCGCTAAAAGAACACGAGCAGGAGCGGATATTAAGATATTTTATAAATCACCCAAAACAGGAGGTTGCAAAATTTGTGGCAGACCTTATTGCACAGCCATATATGCTTACCATCCAGCAATTCAGCAAGACACTTATTCCAGAGAGGAATGTACTGGGTTGCTATGTGCCAAAAGCCATATTGATATACAAGGCAAAAATTACAACACAGGCAGCCATGAACCTTACTGAACAATTGGGCAAAGCACAAAAAGAGAACAATACACAGGCACAGAGTGAACTTATAGAGCAACTCAACACCTTAATGCAAGTGAGAAACCTGTTCTCAAAAGAACTTAAAAGAATTATACTATAAGACAAAAACAATTAAACAGATATACAAATGGGAAAAGAATTTAAGAGACACCTTATTACATCTGCCCTACCATACGCAAATGGACCTGTCCATATTGGACACTTGGCAGGAGTATATGTACCGGCCGATATCTACGCCAGATATTTGAGGCTAAAAGGTGAAGAAGTTTTATTTATTGGCGGGTCAGATGAACATGGAGTTCCAATTACTATAAAAGCCAAACAGAATGGTTGCACACCTCAGGATGTAGTTGACAAATACCACACAATTATTAAAGACTCTTTTAAAGAGTTGGGAATCAGCTTTGATGTGTACTCAAGAACAAGTTCAAAGATTCACCATAAAACAGCTGCCGAATTCTTTAAAAAACTTTACACAGACGGCAAGTTTATTGAGAAAGAGAGCGAGCAATACTTTGACACAGAAGCAAATACTTTCTTGGCAGACAGATACATTACAGGTACATGTCCCAAATGCGGTGCAGAGGGAGCTTACGGCGACCAGTGTGAGAAATGTGGTAGCACTTTGAGTCCCGACGAACTAATCAACCCTAAATCTGCAATTAGTGGAAGTGAGCCTATAAAAAAGACAACCAAACACTGGTACTTGCCTTTGGACCAATACGAAGGGTGGCTGAAAGAGTGGATTCTGGAAGGGCACAAAGAGTGGAAAACCAACGTATATGGACAATGTAAAAGCTGGATTGATGGCGGTCTGCAACCAAGAGCCGTTAGTAGAGACCTTGATTGGGGTGTTCCAGTTCCTGTAGAAGGAGCAGAGGGTAAAGTGCTATATGTATGGTTTGATGCCCCAATTGGCTATATATCCAATACAATTGAGATTTGCCCTAACGATTGGGAGAAATGGTGGAAGAGTGAAGACACCAAAATGGTTCACTTTATTGGAAAAGACAATATAGTATTCCACTGTATAGTTTTCCCATCTATGCTTAAAGCATATGGAGATGGCTTTATTTTACCAGAAAATGTCCCTGCAAATGAATTCCTTAATCTTGAGGGCGATAAAATATCAACATCAAGAAACTGGGCAGTATGGTTGCATGAGTATCTTGTAGACTTCCCTGGCCAGCAAGATGTTCTTAGATATGTGTTGTGTGCAAATGCGCCAGAGACTAAAGACAATGACTTTACCTGGAAAGACTTCCAGACACGCAACAACAGTGAGCTTGTAGCCATTTACGGCAACTTTGTAAACAGAGCCGTTGTACTTACCCACAAATATTTTGAGGGTAAAGTTCCATCTCTTGGAAATCTGCAAGATGTAGATAAAGAGGTTCTGGATCAGATTCCAACCATTAAGAAAAACCTTGAGTACAATCTCAACAATTACAAATTCAGAGAAGCTCTAAAAGAGGCTATGAATCTTGCTCGTCTTGGTAACAAATACCTTACAGAGACAGAGCCTTGGAAACTTGCCAAAACAGATATGGAAAGAGTTGCAACAATCCTTAACATATCATTGCAACTTTGTGCCAACCTTGCTATAGCATTTGAGCCATTCCTTCCATTCTCGTCGGCGAAGCTTGTCAATATCCTGAACATTGAAAATATTTCATGGAGTGACTTTGGAAGTGGTGAGATTCTTAAACCAGGACATCAGTTAAATGCTGCACAACTGCTGTTTGCAAAAATTGAGGACGAAACCATTGATGCACAAATCAAGAAATTGAATGACACAAAAGCTGCAAATGAGGCTAAAGCAGCCCAGGCTGCCACAACTGCCGCTCCTGTAGCACAGAAAGAGGAGTGTACATTTGATGATTTCATGAAAATGGATATTAGAACAGCTACTGTTCTTGAAGCTGTAAAAGTTCCTAAAACAGACAAACTTCTACAACTTACCATAGATACCGGATTAGATAAAAGAACTATTGTATCCGGTATTGCAGAATACTACACTCCAGAAGAGATGGTAGGAAAACAAATCTGCATTCTTGCCAACCTTGCTCCTAGAAAAATTAAAGGTATTGAATCAAAAGGAATGATTCTTATGGCAAAAGATGAAAGCGGAAGAATGAAGTTTGTTACTCCGTCTGAAGCGGTAGACAATGGTGCTTGCGTAGGATAATCAAGTTAAGCATAAAAAAAATGGGTTACTTTATAAAGTAGCCCATTTTTCTATTATCTCAAGTTCTTCCTTGGTATACAATATATGTTTCAGGACAGATGCCAACTGCTCCTTAAAAATGACACAAAGCAAAACTATAAGTAAAAGTACAACCAGAAAGATCAGAATTTTCATAACTATTGTAACCGCTTTGTCCTCTTGCTTATTTTCCTCTTTAACTACTGGAGCTTTCTGCTGTTGCTCCGTTTGCAATTCAGATAGCATCTGAGGCTCCAAGTTACTTTCCTGTTGCTCTTCTGGCTCAAATTGCTCTATTTCGGATTGTTCCACTTCTGATTGCTCTGCCTCTTTTATTTTTTCTACGCCAGAATAGATATCAGTAAGATCAAACTCCACATTTTCAGTCTCTGTATCATTGTGAGATGGAGCTTCGTATTCTGGGAATTCATTTGGCTCAACAATAATGGCATCCAATCCAAAACTATCTGGAGCAATATCAAAATCTGAATCTTTTTCAAATGCAATCTCCCCTTTACTATTATAAAGGGCACCAAAACCAGGGATTACCACCTTAAGCTCATTTGAAATGGCCTCTTTGACCTTTTTTGACAAAAACAACAAATCTCTTTTACTGTCCTCCAAAATAAGGCCTGTTTTTCTGGCATAAGCATTCTCCAACAAACCGTCATTCTTAATTTGGGTATTGTCAAAAACTATTTTCTTTGTTGGTGGCAACATAATATTACTGTCTTCCAAAAAACTTGCTGGAATTTCCTCCAAAGAGAAAGTACCAACACCAGGAAGAGTAATACGCTGATTGTCAAACAATAGCTCTTGCAACAAAACTGATATAACGGCTAAATTCATAATTTAAGGTTTGCTTTATAAAAACAAAGTTAACTTTTTTTTGTAATTTTTTTGAAAAAAATTTGGTAGATAAATAAATTTGATATACTTTTGTACCCGCTGAACGAAACGAACAGCACACATAAATTCCTGAATAGCTCAGTTGGTTAGAGCATCTGACTGTTAATCAGAGGGTCCTAGGTTCAAGTCCTAGTTCAGGAGCAAAAAGCAAGAGGTTACGAGAAATCGCAACCTCTTTTTGTTTATATGTCTGTAAATACAGTAAGGAACAATAAAAAAGAAAGAGAGTGACTTCTGAGTCACCCCCTCCTATCTTATTGTTACAAATAGGTATTACTTTATAATAACCACTCTGTTAAGATTTGATGCGTTATATTCAGGAGAATAATGTGCACCCTTATTTGACAGTTGGGTCCCTTTGACACCATATCTGTTTTTAAGCAAATCATAAATGTATTTTGATCTCTTTGCAGCCAGATCAACATTACCTTGCTCCTTATCAACAGCGCCAACTATGGTAAATACCTTATCTGGATTTGCCTTTATAACACTATCTATATAATGCTCAAGTTTGATAAGCTCTTTAAGACCTATAGTTGGACGACCAACCTCAAAATATAGAATTAAAGAAGAGACATCAACATTATTCTTATCCTTTTTTGTATCATTGTCTACTTTTGAGGCTTTAAACTCATTGCCACTATCAACAACCTTAACCAGCATTGTATCCTTTTGGGCAGATTGATTTGCCAGGGCAACCTGTTGCTCCAATTCCTGAGTCTTTTGTTCAAGCTGAGCTATTTTAGCTCTTAGAGCAGCATCAGACTCATAAACTTGGCCACTGTTGTCACTAACGTTATAACTTTTTGCTTTCCTGACTTTTGCAGGCCTGTTATTATTCTTTTTAACAAACCAGTTTCTGCTAATCTTAACAGCCAAACCCGCAGAGCCGGATACTAAAGTTGCATAAGTACTTTTCTTGTTGGTATTGTTAGCATTGAAATCCTTTGAATCAAAGGTAGTAGCTCTCAAATCTATTGTAAAACTTACAACATTGGAAATCCTGAACGAATTATACAACCCGGCTGTCATACCAATAGTGTTAATATCCGAGTTGTACAATGTGGTTTTTTGTTCAGGAGACATTCCAATATATCCAACACCAATATATGGAGCCAGTGTCCACACTCTATATGGATTGAACCCACCTAAAGAGTTGTTCATATTCCAC
>CALCUQ010000373.1 GCA_937906795.1 uncultured Bacteroidales bacterium
CCTGCTCCAATAGCCATTACTACCAGTGCTGCGTCTATTGGTGTTGTCATTCCAAGGGCAGCCATAAGGGATGCGTCTGAAAAATATAGTCCCATCATTGCGGCTGTGGTTGTCATTGAAACTGTTGATGAGCCTTGTGATGTCTTTAGGATTGCTGCAACTACAAATGGGAAGAAAAGTCCTATTCCTTGTAAAATATTGGCATTCTGTTGAATATATTGGATAAAACCGGCCTCAACAATTATCTGTCCAAGGACAGCTCCTGCAGCTGTAATAAAAATTATAGGTCCGGATGTCTTAAGGGATTCCTGGGTAAATTCATATAGCTGTTTTCCCATTTTTGCTCTCCATAAAAGTGGTAGTGCTGAAATAAGGCCAACTGCCAGGGCTATAATTGGTTTTCCTGCAAAAACAAGGATTTCTCCAATTGCAGATTCCATTTTTGCAAAAGAGGCTATGGAGCCTCCTGCCATAAGTATTATTGGGAGTAAAATAGGGGTAATTGAAGCAAAGGTGCTTGGAAGATTATGCTCGTTATATGCTTGAGAGATGCTTTCCACATCCAATTCTTCTGATGATTTGATTTTCTTTCCTATGTATGTAGCATAAAAATATGCGGCTACAAGGGGTGTGATTGAGGTGGCTGCACCCATTACTATAACCAGTAAAAGATTGTTTTCAAGACCTACAAGCCCGGCTGTGGCAATTGGCCCTGGAGTGGGTGGAATGAAAACATGGGCAACATATAACCCAGCAGATAAGGCAACAGTAAGGGTTACTGATGAAAATGCAGTTTTACGGGCGAGCCATTTGCGGATAGGATTTACAATAACAAAACCACTGTCGCAAAAAACGGGGACCGAGATAATCCAGCCTATAAGCATTATTGCCAATTGTGGGTGTTTTTGTCCGATTACTCTTATAATTGCATCGGCCAGACGGATTGCTGCTCCGGTCTTTTCAAGAATTACACCAATGATTGTTCCTAAAATGATTACAATACCTATACTTGTAAAAATGGATGCAAATCCTTTTCCTATTGTTGTTGGAATTGTTTCAAGCGGAATCCCAATTACAATTGCAAGGGCTAAGGCTATTCCCATTATTGCAAGAAACGGATGTATTCCCCATTTTGATATGGATACAATCAAAAGCACTATGGCAAGTGCAAATATCACAATTAATGTAGTTCCGGTAAGCATGGTTATATATTTGATTTACAGATGTTCTAAAATCCTCTTGCAAAGATTTGCCACAGGTCGGCCTTTAGGTCTTCCCATGTTTTGGCTGTGGCGGCTGCCATTTTTTGTGTGTATTTGTTAAGCAGGTCAATTGCCTCATTTTTTTTGCCTTCTTGTATTAGTTTTGTGGCTTGTTGCTCAATTATACCACATTCCAGCATCACTTGTTTTTGATAGTAGTCAATTTGTGGTTCCAGCAGATGGCGTGTCTTGTACCAGTTAAATGCTGCAATTCTGTTGGTTTCCCTGTATGACCATATTGCTGCATCTTTTCTGTATCTTTTTTGTCCGCATACTTCCCACCCTTTTGGCAGTGAGGTTGAGCCTATGTATATGGGAATCCTTGGGCTTTGGGCCGGATTGTCAAATGAGAAGTATGCAACTGCTCCAATTTCGTCGGGAAGATAATCTCTGCACTGGATAATGTGGGAGTATGAGCACTCATTTACTGCAATTGCTCTGGTCCAGTTTGTTGCACCTGGTTTAAGATGATTTATGAGCGTTCTCATATCTGCGGACATAAATGGGGACACTGGGGAGGTTGTGTCTTTATACCTTATAACTGTCCTTCCTTCCCATCTGGCTCTGTTCACTTCTACAAAAAGGTCTTTTGTGCAGTCGAATTCTGTCCCTTCGTATGTCGCTCTAAAGAATGCAAACAAATCTTCTGGTGATACTTTTTTGTCTGGTTTTACAGAAAATGGCAATTCTGGATCACTGAATTTGAGGTTTAGTGATGGGGCAAGTTTGCTTAGGACATAGAATTCTCTTGAAGAGAAATTCTTTTTGCCGTCGTAAATTACTTTCCAGAATATAAAATCTTCTTTGGGGTTCCAGTATCCAAGTGCTTTGGTCCTTTCTTTCAAGTCTTTGGAGTACATAAAGTTTACTGTGTCTGCAAAGTCAACTTTTCCAATTCTGGGAATGTTGGCAGAAATGCCCACATGGTCGTCGGGGAGTCTCACAGCTACCCATAATGCTCCTGGCTTGTCTGGCTGTTGTTTTTTGGATTTTTTATTTTCTGTACTTTGGGGCAGTGTGCCGTTGCCATAAATTTCAAAATGCCATACCTCTTTTTTGTCGGCGATAGTAAGGCACTCTCCATTATCTGCAAATCCATATTCTTCTGCCAATGAGCCTATAAGAGCTATTGCTTGCCTTGCTGTTGAGCATCTTTGCAGTGCAATTCTTTCAAGTTCTTCTATTAGGAACATGCCGTCATTTCTTCTTAAGTCCTGTCTCCCTTCTGTAGTGGTTTCTCCTATTGCCAACTGCTTTTCATTCATACATGGATATGCTACATTCAGATACTTGAAAGTAGGTGTGGTTGGAGCAGGTATAACTCCTCTTTTTTCTATCTCTCTTGGGTCAAAACGCTCTTCTGTGTGGAGTGTTCCCCATAGTATGGTGTCTTTTTCTCCTGGTTTGAAAGTTTTGCTCTCTTGTAGAGTAAGCCATGTTCTAAAGTTGGAGTCGCAGGTGTGAGATGTCATTACCGAGCCATCTGTGCTGGCTTTTTTCCCTACTGTTATAGAAGTGCAACTTTGGGGATAATTATCGTCAAAGGGATTCCACGAATTGCTCTGGGCTAAAATTATATTTGAAAATCCAAGTGCTATAAAAGCAAAAGATATTATTTTTATTCTCATAGTATTGTCTGGTTTTGATGAGTAAAGATAGCATTTATATTTATGCATTTTGAATTATAATTCTTAAATTGCTGAAAAATGATATTTGTATGAAAAGATTATTTACTCTTTTGCTGCTGCTTTTTGCAGTTACTTTAAATGCTCAGGAACCAATTATTGGAAAGTATAAGAAAGTTTTGGTAATAGGTGCTCATCCCGACGACCCCGAGTCTATGTGTGGAGGGACTATGTTAAAATTAAAAGAGCAGGGATGTGAGGTAGTATGTGTCTACTTTACCTGCGGAGAGGGGGGAATCCCTGGTAAAAGTGCTGCAGAGGCTGCTGCTATTCGCAAACAAGAGTCTCTTAATGCATGTGAGGTGATGGGGATAAGGGCTGTATTTATGACTCAGATAGATGGGGATTCGCAAATAAATAAAGAGAGGTATAAGGAGATGAAAGACCTTATTGATAAGGAGAAACCTGATATGGTAATCACACATTGGCCTATTGATGCTCATAGGGACCACAGAGTTTGTTCTATTCTTGTATATGATGCCTGGAGAATGAGCAAACACTCTTTTGACCTTTATTATGGCGAGGTTATGACCGGTATGCAAACACAGATGTTTTCCCCAACAGTTTATGTAAATATAGACTCTACTGTCCAACTGAAACGCAAAGCATATCTTTGCCACAAGAGCCAAGGTACAGCCGCCAATATAGAGAAGTGGCATGAAGTTATTGGCAGAATGAGAGGCCATGAATTTCATTGTACCCACGCGGAAGCGTTTGTGAAACATGTGTGGAGATCCAGCGATATGCTTGACAGGTAGTTTGACAAGAATTTCCATTCTATTTTCTATTTGGGTTGGTACCCGACTTCATGCAAATTCAATTCAGAAAAAGAGCCACCAGTTTGCATTGCAAAC
>CALCUQ010000374.1 GCA_937906795.1 uncultured Bacteroidales bacterium
CTATGTCACCTATATTTCCGGGATTTATCCGTAAGCCGTCGATTCCCGCCTTGAGTGATGCGACGGCAAGTCTCCAGTCGAAGTGAATGTCTGCAACCAGTGGTATGCCCTGCGTAAGACTGCGTATTTTAGTGAGGGCTTCGGCTGCTTCATTGTCGGGAATTGCAAGCCTTACGATATCGCAACCGAGGTCTGCTGCCCGATGTATCTGTTCTGCGGTAGCCTTAGCATCCCGAGTGTCTGTATTGCACATTGTCTGTACTTTAATAGGTGTATTTCCACCTATTATAAGATTTCTGACTTTTACAGCTGTTGTATCCATTATTTCCTTTTGTTTTTACCAAATCTATAATAAAGCCCCACGTTCATTACCAACTGATTTGAGTGTGTGTATGTCCAGAATTCATCTGAATATATTTTAGGATCCATAAAATTATTGAGAGCATACTTGTAATCAACAGTAAAATGGATTTCAAATGGCTTGAACACAAAAGCCAAGCCTCCTGTACCAATTATTCCAACTCCAAGTTTGTTAATGGTTTGTGGTATTCCATCTTTTAAATTTGAATCTATAATGTATGTTCCATATGCTCCGGCACCAAGCATTATTCTCATTTTCCAGAAATCATAGCGGAATTGTGCAACCAATGGCAGCTCCACAGCAGAATAAATTTCTTTTTCAGAGCTGTATTCTTCTGGTTTGACACCATCTGGTGAGATTCTGAATCGTTTGTCGTATCCAAGTTCTGTAAAGCCAATACCTGTCTGGAATCCAAAATAAGGCATTGATTTCCATAATGAGTGATAGTAAGTGTAGTATATTCCAAAATTTTTTGGAGTTGTGATTCCTTTGTGTGCCTGGTCTGTACTAAAAGCAACGCTTGACATTGCATATCCCCATTTGACACCTATAATATGGAATTCAATGTTAGTTGAGTCCTTTATTTTTATTCCAGCATCTGCAAATGAATTTACATCAAACTCTTTAAGTTCGTCTTCTGTGTTTTGTGCAAATGATGTAACAGATGTAAGGAGAATTATTAAGATTAAATACAGTAATCTATTCTTCATGCTTAGTGTGGTTAAAATGTTCGTCAATATTTATATACTGTTCAAGATCCATTTTTTGTTTAAGGTCAATTACATTGTTGCCATCTGGAAGTGTATATAATATGACTTTTTCCGGTTCTTTTCTGTCAATAACATTACCAGGATCCAATAAACCGTTGTTATTTGCATCTTGGGTTATTCTAATTGAGTATTTGTTTTCTTTAAGGTACGGGAATACAAGTGTTGTATCAGAAGATATTACATAATCTCTGTATACAGTTGTCCTTTTATCGTTAATAAGTTCTATAAGATATCTGTTGTCTACATTTGCAACTACAAGAGTTATACTGCTCAAATTGTCATCTGTAGGAAGGGAGATATTTATAGATGTGGAATCATTGGTAAATCCATTAATGTCCTTAAAGTTTGCGTGTGGTATTACCAATTGATAATCATTTCCTATTTTAAAATCTTCAACAGGTTTTAATATATATCTGTTGATATTGAAAGAGTCCTGCTCTACTGTAAATTTAAAATCACTTGTAACTTTTCTTGGTGTTGTACTGGTAAATCTCAACGAATCAAAATCAGTTTTTTCCAGAGGCTCATTGAATGTAAAGACAATGCCATATTGCTCTACCTTTTCTGGTGAGGCCTCTATGTTAAATTTCAACAAGTCTTCTCTGGCTTGAGTTTGATTCCTGTTTTCTGTTGATTTTTTTGATCTTCCTTTCTGTTGTTGATTCTTTTTTGGAATAACAAGTCTTAATTTTTCCACTTGAGGTGTAAGTTTTCCTGTAGAATCAGATTTCAGATATTTCAAACCCAGGTGCAATGTATCGTCGGGAAGAGGATTGCCTTTTATCCAGAAACACAAACTGTCCTTAACCCTGTTGAATTGGGTAATTAGTCTGTCTCTTCTTATTCCTCTAATTGAGAATGAATCAATTACAGTGTTTTCTGCGTTGAATTTAAGATATGCTCCTCTTACACTAGTTCTCTTGTTGTCTGATATATATTGTATATTGCTCCTTTCTCTGAACATGTAAATGTGTGCCTCACAAGGTCTAGCAAGACATGCTAGGGTGTCAAGCATATCATATGTCTGGATTTGTGGCAATGAGTCATTGATCTTAACTTTTGGTGTCACCTGATCAACTAGAAATCCAACATCTTCTATTCCAAGATCATATTTGTTGTTGTTATTCTCATCTTTAATGGCATATACATAGTACGGCTCTTCTTTTAGATTTCTTACAGTAAAATATCCCCATTTGTCTGTTTTAGCAACTGCATCGGGAAGATCATTTACAACAGAAGAATCTTTTGGCTCTCTGTATAGTGCAACTGTGATTCCTTCTCTTGGCTGTAATTTCTTATAGTCCAGTACAGTACCGCTAAACAACATTGAATCAATCTTATCTCCGGTAGAAAAACTGTATACATAGTTATAAAGTATATTTCCCTCGTTAAAATCTCTTATTGATTCACCAAAAATTAAAGAATAGGATTTGTTGGAATCCAATGGCTCTTCAAATGTGACTATAAGTGTTTTGCCCTTGATTTTAGTTTTTGGGGCTTTTATTTGAGGAGGTGACAATACTATATTCTTGAATGCATCCTTAACCTCAATAAATTCATTGAATGTAATCTCAATTTTTGTTTTTTGAGTTGGTACATTCAATGCTCCGCAAGGAGGAATCTCCTCAACTACAACCGGTGCAAGAGTATCTTTAAGACCACCTGTAGGGGCACCTTGCGTATTGGCACATGAGGTAAGGTTAAGGCAATACAGTACTATTGCAATAACAGTTAAAGTTTGTGGTATATAATATTTGTTAATTTTCATCTTTGTTTAGTCGTTATCTTTAGCATCGGTTCTTACAGCACTGTCAACGCCTTTCACCTTTAATATGGTTTTAATCATTGTCTCCAAATCCTGTACATCATG
>CALCUQ010000375.1 GCA_937906795.1 uncultured Bacteroidales bacterium
TGTGCATTTTTATGATATGCTACAATGGGTTTTTGGAGCTGTAAAACAGAATATAGTACATGTAAAGTCTCATGATAGGGTAGCGGGATATCTGGAGTTTGAGAAAGCAAGAGTGAGGTATTTCTTGAGTATAAATGCAGATCATCTTCCTGCCAATGCAGTACAAGGTGAGAAACGTACATACAGAACTATTATGATTGATGGCTCTGAGTTTGAGTTTAGTGCAGGATTTACAGAGTTGCATACAAAAAGCTATGAAAATATTCTTGCGGGAAAAGGTTTTAGAATATCAGAAGCAAGAGCATGTATACACATTGTAAATGAGATAAATAATGCCACTCCAGTAGGACTTAAAGGAGATTATCACCCATTGGCAAAAATTCCTTTGTGTGCCCATCCGTTTGGATGGTAAACATTATAAAGAGGCTGGATCAAATACTTTAGATCCAGCCTCTTGTGTATTTAATCAGCTTTAACAATATTGCGGTAAGGACTCATATCAACAAATTTTCTTGGATTTCCGTGGTAGATAAACTTGCTTGTTCTGCTTATATTTACATTTAAATTCTCTTTAACTGTAACCTCTGCCTTTGATGCTCCTGTAAGTGTTACATTTGCATTTTGGACAATAAATTTATCTGCATTGAGTTTGCATGCTCCCGACAAATCTATTTCCATATAGTTTTGAACATTTCCAACTAAATTAAAGTTACATGCACCAGAGCTGTTAATCCACACACTGTTGAAATTACCATCCAAGTTATGGTTACAAGCTCCACTAAATTCTCCTTTATATTCATTGGAACTCAATACCATGTTTATCTTACATGCTCCACTTACCTCACTTTCAATGCTGTTTACAGGTTTGCTGCTTAGAATGTTCAAATTACTTGCTCCCGATGTTTCAATATCTATCTCTTTGAACTCACCTTTTATTGCCAGATTGGTAGCACCACTCATTTCAATTGAAAGCTCATTGCAGACTACAGTAAAATGAGGAATGGAACTTGCACCACTCAACTCTATATCAAGTTCGTCGGTTGAGTATTGGGAATCTTCCTCTATAAATAGTTTTGCAGCTCCACTAAGTTCTATATCATTAATTTTCTCCATCTGTAATCTAACTATAATCTGAGGAGCTTCTTTGCTGTAATTCAGCCCTTTATTTAATGGATTCCTTAAGATTAGTTTGCCAAAATTATTATGTGTAACTTCAATGAACTTTTCGATCTCTTTAGGGTATGTGACTTCTATGTTTGATGTTTTTCCTTTTGTTACATACACTTTATATATAAACCCTGCGCTAATTTCTGTAATATTGCCAAAATTGTAGTTCTTTGTAATATTTTGAGCTATAAGTTGAGTAACGGTTATACCAACAGCTATTAAAGTAAATAGTAATTTTTTCATTTTCTTATTGTTAAATTTATTCAATTGGATTAATCTCTTGAGCATATAAAAGTTTAAGGCTTCTTAGGGCTTCACTTTTTTGTTTGTAGTACTCTCTAAGTATTTTAATTCTCTCCTTTTCTGATAATTCACCAGGGAGTTGTTCGCTTAGAGGGATAGTTTCACGAGTTATTATTTCCATTGTGCTTTTTATCTCGTCAAAGGTGTTAGGATCCGTTTCCTTTGCAAGATTCAATATTTCAGCTTCCTGGTCATGTATAATTTGAGCATAATTTATAACTTCAATTTTGTTGTTCTCTGTTGTGCTTAAAGTTATATTCTTAATTATAAAACCTATAACTATTGCAGCTACAGCAACAGATGTGTATCTGATAATTCTAGTGAAGCTCAAATGGTGAACATTGGACTCCTTTGCTTTTTCAAGTTTTTTCATAAAGGTATCTTTATGCCCTTGTGGTAGTTGTCCGTCATTGAATTTATCCAGATTATCCTTTATATATTTTTCTATATTATCCATTTTATCTTATTATTGATTCTTTAACCTTATTTTTTGCCCTTAAGTATAAACTTCTTACTGAGTTTTCCTTAATTCCTGTAATTTGTGATATTTCTGTGTAATCAAATCCTTCTATTGTGCGAAGTGAAAAGATTATTCTATAGTTTTGAGGAAGAAGAGCAATGGCATCTTTTATGTTCTGAACAGTGTACTTGTCAATTGGAACCTCTTTGTTCAATTCATTTAAAGAGTGCTCTTTATAATCCTCCAGAAAAATCTGGTTTCTGGTTCTCTCTCTAAGCTTATCCAGTGATTTTCTAATGCATACACTCACAAGCCATTTCCTTAAATCATTTATTTCTTCCTTGTTTTTATAATTATAGTATTTAAGGAAAGTGTCGTGCATTATCTCCTGTGCATCAAAACTGTCTCCAACTATTCTCAAACTGGAAAAATATAAGTGTTTAGAGTAGGTGTCGTATATCTTTTCTATGTTGTTTATCTCTTTCATTTGAATCTCTTTTCACTTATATGACGTTTCTAAATTTAGATTGTTGCAATTATTTATTAAATTTGTTAAAAATCTAGTAAAAAAACAATTAAAACAACATATTATGACAGCAGCAGAACTTCATAAAGAAGCTTTTGTCCTTGATTCTCATAGTGATACACCTTTGGCAATTTTAAGAGGCCAGGATGTTTCAAAGAGAAGAAAATTAGGACACAATGATTTTGACAGACTAAAGGAAGGTGGGGTAGATGGTGTTTTCTTTGCAGCATATACTTCCAATTCTTTGAGTCCCGACGAGGCAACAGCCCGTGCTTTAAAACTTATTGCACTAACTCATGAGGTTATAGACCAAAATCCAAAGAAAGTTGGTTTGGCTACAACTGTAAGAGAGGCAAGAGAGCTAAAGGAGCAAGGTAGAATAGCTATTTTTATTGGTCTTGAGAATGGTTCTCCTATTCAAAAAGATTTGTCGTTGCTAAAATTGTTCTATAAAATGGGTGTAAGATATATGACACTAACTCACGCAGGCAACAATGAGATATGTGATTCATGTGCTCCAAAAGTAAAAAGATGGAATGGTGTTAGCCCATTTGGTATTAAAGTTATTGAGTTGATGAATAAATTGGGTATGATTATAGATGTTTCTCACCTTTCAGATGAATCATTCTATGATTGTCTAAAATATTCAAAAGCACCAATTGTAGCTACACACTCTTGTTGCAGAGCACTTTGCAACCATCCAAGAAATATGACAGACCAGATGATCAAAGATTTGGCTGCTGCGGGTGGTGTAATACAGATTAATTTCTACTCTTCATTTATTGATCCAAATTATTCTAAGGTAGCAGGTCACTTATGCGACGCTTTTGATGAGGCACTGATCGATTATCAATTGCATCCTAAATGCAAGAGAAGAAAAGCTGCTTATGAAAAAGCAAAGGAGGAGTTGTTTGCAGTAGAGAGACCTTCATACAAAGTGTTGGTTGACCATATTGATCATGTGGTTAAGCTTGTAGGTGTTGAACACGTAGGACTAGGCTCTGATTTTGATGGTATTGAGTCTCCTCCTGCCGGATTGGAGGATTCTTCTAAATTTAGCGTAATCACTGAGGAATTGAAGGCAAGAGGTTAT
>CALCUQ010000376.1 GCA_937906795.1 uncultured Bacteroidales bacterium
AGGGGAATGAATTTTCCAACTTCAAAGGCACTCGGTTTGAAAGGACGGGCAACATACCGGTACAGCGGCCTTCTATACAAAGGATTTTCAACAGGTTTGAGTTTCATACTTACTGTAAAATGCCCCATATTCTCCAACATTACCTTTGCATACCTTACAGTATCCGCACCACCTCCAGGTGTAAATCCTACAGTCACCTTCTCTGCATATTCATATCCATCCTCGTCAGAGCCGTATGCGATTCTCCACTTCCCGTAATCTTCAGAAGCAATCTCCTTCTCCTGCCCTCCTGCATACTCCTTCACCTCAAATCTGAGTGTATACTTGCCGCCTTTCAGGCACGAGATATCAAACGGATAAACTTTGTACCCCTCGGCCTCCAGCAGCTGGACATAATCCTGCAACGATGCATCAATCCTCTTTACCTCCTGGGCATAGGAATGGAATGTACACCCCATAAGCAATGCAATTGCAAACAATACCTTTTTCATATCTGTAAAATTAAAACTCCTCCATCGCAAAGACTCCCTTTCCTTTTCCCTGCAATCCTTCCACCACAATCCTGAACTTCCCTTTATACAGCGGCAGTACGCAGTCTAATTCAAACTCTTCCCCTGCCGGAATCTCCACTACCGGGTTCCAGTAGATTGTGGAGAGGAAGTTGGGATATGCAGCCCCAGACACAGCCTGTCCGCCGTAAAAGGCCTCGGGCCAACTTACTCCGTTGAAATCCACAATGCTCACATTGCGCGGAAGCCTTATGCCACCCATATCCCCCTTGTAGGTTACAAAGTTCACCACGCCGTCATAAATGAAATGGTTGAGCATATATCTCTGTGGATACACCACAATCTGTTTCACCAACTGCTGTCCAAGCCCCAGAATAGCAGAGTGGTCACCTACAGGAACCCCGTCTACCAATGCCAGGCAGCGCCCCTGGGTCTCCCAAAGCACCTTCAGTTCCATATTCCCCTCTACGCGCCTCACCCTCACAAAATCCACATACTCCCTCAAGACCTCCTCAAGATTCGAAAATCTGGTATACTCATCCAATTTATATACCAAAGGTTCCGTATCACCTGCAAACCCTTTATACTTTATACGGAGCATATCAAACAGGGTATCCGCTTCAAACCTACGGGAAATCTGCATCCGCCTCCCCCTCTCCTGCAGAGCCTTCTCCATTGCCGGAGAAATCCCAAGCGGAGGAATATCAGCCACAACCCTGCTGTAATTCTTCTCCACTACCTCAACATCATAGGCCATTGAGGTATCCCTGGCAGTTGCCCCCTCCGCCACACTCCTGCTGTCCTCCAGAACCTCAAAAACCAGATCCCTGTTCCCCATAATATTTCCGGTATGGAACACCACAGTGCCATCCTCCCCAATCCTGTTCACATACACATCATCCGCATTTCCCATAGCACTCATATACAGCCATTTTCCGGCAGCACTGCTTCCATCTCGCCCCTTAACCTTTACAGTAACAACCTCACCTGAGTAATCCACCTCCCCAACACCCTCAAAATCCCCTCTTCTCTCCAACAAAGAAGCCTCATTGTAGCTTCCCGACAATTCTTCCAGTTCATCCACGTGATACACAGAAACACTCACCTGTAAAGCCTCATCCCCTGTATTCCCAACAACAACAGGGAGCAGCCCACTCTTCTCCTTCCCCACACGTATGGCAACATCCCCACTTTCTGCAGCAGCCTCTCTGCCGTCTCTGCCTGAAGCCGCAACAACCCCATCCTTAACCTTTGCCGCACTGAGAGTATTGAAAACAGAGATAACTTTACCGTTGAACTCCCCTTTGGAATCCCCTCCAGAACTTCTGGTAAAGGAGACAATGGAATAATTGCCGGTAGCAAAAGAGAACGGAATCCTGAACCTGCCTGCTCCCCTCCCATCAATCAGCGCCACCTTGGAAGTTGCAGCAACTCCGTCATTTGAAACAAACTGCAGATACGCCACATCACTCAACCCGGAATATTTCCCGGAATCCCCCTCCATACAATACACACTGTACCAGATATCCTCACCCGCCACATAAATATCCTTGTCAGTTGAGACATAAACACGCTCCTGCCCCAAAAGAACTCCCCACTGGAGCAGAAGCATCATTGAAATATATAAACCTTTCCTCATAAACTTATATTTTACCTTGGCCAGAAATCAGGTCTGGTGCTGTTGGAATACACCCTGCAGTCTGTACATTTTTCGAGGGCCCAATATGCCTCATCTCTCTTTTCGCCATTGAATCTTACCGGCCTGTAGCCTTGCGTATAGTAAGCCGGCCACAAATGTTTGGGAATCTCATCAGGCTTCTGTGTGGGCGCAAACTCAGGAACCAGTTCCTCCTTACATTCAGTTGAATATATCTTCTCCCCATTCCAATCTATAAAAACCCTCTTCTGAGAAACCGTAGATACATTCACATACCCTATCACACTCTCTCCAGGATGTGTGGCACTCTCCAGATTCCCCCTAACCTCGCTTGGCTGCGGACCAAACAGGCCACCTGTTCCGGATGTATTCTTCTTTATATTCTCCCAATAGATATACCCCTCCTTGTCCAATGCCGTCTGATACACCATTATGGCATACAATCCCATAAGCCTGGTATCCGTATTGGGAATATCATTCACAACAGATTTATAGATTACAGCACCGGAAAGCTTTTCCGTATTCGCAATATAAGTCCCGGACGACTCCGCTTTTGAATAACAATATTTCTTCTCCAAGGACTCCTGCAGTCCCAGTTTACTCATTGTCCCGCTCTTTGTATCAAACGCCAGTTCCGCCGGATACACCGCATCACTCTCCCAATCCTCTGAATACTCCCATTTGCAATAAAGTGCCCCTCCGGTATTGTTGCCCCTCGTATAAGCCTCATCATTATGGGTGGTTACCTCAATCCTGGCATAACTCCTGTCATCCGCAACTGAATATGTGATGCTGTCTATTGGCGGAGAAACCAGCACACTCTTGTAGGCAGAAAGATACTCTCCCCTCCCCGGAATGGAAACCCCAAGCCTGTACCTCCCCTGCAGCCCCAGATCCCTGGTATCAACCTCAAACTCATTCATCCCGTCATCAACCATTCTTCCCGACAGAACTTCCCCCGTTTCTCCCTCAACCCACACACTGGCCCCCAATGGGACAACCTCTTCCTCCTCTGTAAGTGACTGGGTAAGCCCCACTTTTACACGGGTAATCCCTCCAACAATGATATCCCCGTCTATAACCACCAGAGGAGAATCCAATCCCTGAATATCCCCATCCTCGGGCTCATAATCATACACACAGCCTGCCGCCACTGCCAGCAGCACCATTACAAATATCCTATACAAATTCTTCATCATCCAGCCTCCTAAAATTTAAAGTTGAAGTTAACATACGGGATAGGGGCTCCAAAGATACAGAGCTTGTGTCCCTTAACCTGCCCTTCGCTGTTGGTGTCAAAATAGATGGAATAGACATTCTTCCTTCCGGTAATGTTATATACTCCTACCGTAAACGAGAAGTGGGTGAATGCCCTCAGCTTGTGGGTAGGCTCAAAGTTCATTGCAGCATCTATCCTGAAGTAGTCCGGAATCCTGTGGCCGTTCCTCCCCGAATAATAGAGTTTGTAGCCTCCGTCATATTCATATTTGGCCACCGGTATGGTTATTGGCCTGCCGGTTGAGTAGTCGCCGTTTACAGAGAGGCTGATCCTCTGGGTGAACTTATAGTTGGCCACAAGTTTTACATCGTGCGGTTTGTCATATGCGGCATCGTACCACTTGCCTCCATTTATGGCCATATCTCCACGGTCCCCAACCTCACGGAGCCTTGTGCGCGACCACGTGTAGGCAAGCCAGCCGTTCAACTTTCCAAGAGGTTTCTTGAGCATAAGTTCAACTCCGTAGGCCTCTCCCTGGGTCTCCACCACATCCTCTGCAAGGTTGCTGTTCATAACCAGCACCGCTCCGCTCTTGTAATCAAGATAGTGGTCCATCTTCTTGTAGTACCCCTCCACTGAGGCCTCCACCTTATTCTGGAACAAGTTGGCATAGAATCCTCCGGCTGCCTGCCACCCCTGCTGCGGCCTTATATCCTTATCACTGAGTTTCCAGATGTCTGTAGGGGACATTGCAGTGGTGTTGGACAACATATGTATATACTGGCTCAGGCTGTTGAACCCTGCCTTGAACGAAATGTCCTGGGTTATCATTGCCCTTCCGCTCACCCTTATCTCCGGATTGCTGTAGGTTTTCCCGTCTGAAATGAATACAGAGTACCTCAATCCATAATCCACAAAGAACCGGTCCGAGAGGTTCCAGCTGTGGCTCAGGTAGGCTGCCCCCTCCAGAGCCTTCTCAGTTGGAAGAATATTGGGAACAACAAAGGACTCCTCCCCGTATGGAAGGTAACTTCCCGGTGAGAGGTTGTAGTTGATGGCATCAACTCCGTAGGTAAGGGTGTGGTCATTTCCCAAAAGGGATTTGACCTTAAGTTTGCCGTATCCCTGCCTTATCTTGAACGACATCTCGTATGAGTTAACCGGATTGTATTTGTCGTATGTGGCATAACTGTACATATCGTAGCCGGCAGAGAGTTCCAGTTTGTGCTTCTCGTGGAAATTGTATCTCCATTTTATGGAGGCGTTGCCGTTGTTGTAGCGGTAACTGGTGTCTGCACTGAACTTGAAGGCATCTATGGAGTAATAGCCGTTCAGGTGGATGGAGTTCTTTTCGTTGAACCTGTGGGTGAGCCCTGCGGTTACATCGTAGAAGGAGGCGGTTCCCTCATTATATTCACTGCTTTCGGGAAGCAGACCCAGCAGCCAGTCTGAATAGGTGGCCCTGGCCCCTACTATAAAGGAGGTCTTTGGGGTTATAGGCCCCTCTATGTGCCCTCTGGCAGTGAGGAGGCCAACACCCAGTGAGCCGGTGATGTTCTTGTTGTTTCCCTCCCTGCTGTTCACATCCAGTACGGAGGAGATTCTGCCGCCGTATTCTACCGGGATGGAACTTTTGTAGAGTTCTATATCACTTACAATATCGGGATTAAAGCCTGAGAACATTCCAAACAGATGGAACGGGTTATA
>CALCUQ010000377.1 GCA_937906795.1 uncultured Bacteroidales bacterium
AGCACTTTGAGGAGAAACAAGTATCCTTTCATTTTTATACAATCCAGCCTCATTAATCTCTTTTAAGGTTGAATCTAGATATTTCTGAAAATCTGTATACATAAATATATTAATTTGTACGCATGTAAAACATTCTTACACAAATATAGTTATTATAATGAAAACTTATTTTAGATTATTTATAAAAATTTATATATATTAGCAATCATAAATTTATTAACAACAAAAAAAATAATATTATTATGGCACTAGAAATTAACGATACAAACTTTAAAGAGGTTATTAGTGGTGACAAACCTGTTTTAGTGGATTTTTGGGCTCCTTGGTGTGGCCCTTGCAAGGCTTTAGGTCCTGTTATTGAAGAAATTGCTGCAGAGTTTGAAGGTAAAGCTGTTGTATGCAAATGCAATGTAGACGATTGTGTTGATTCTCCTAGCGACTATGGTATCAGAAATATTCCTACCATTATTTTCTTTAAAAATGGTGAGGTAAAAGATAAAGTTGTAGGCTTAACAACAAAAGCTGCAATTGCAGAAAAGTTAAACGCATTATTATAATAAAAATATTATGAAACGTATTTTCCTTATACTTGGCATTTTGTTATGTACCTCTTTTGCAATGTCGGCAAAAGGAGGCTTTGGTATAAAAGCCGGTCTTAATTTCCAATCTTTAGATGATATCAAGTTTTCTGATATAAACTATACCATCAACAGAAAAACCGGATGGAATGCCGGTATTTTGTATAAAATATCTCTTCCACTAGGATTTGCTGTACAACCGGAGCTCATGTACACACACTCAAGAGGTATAGGGAAAGATACCAAATCCGGCAGTTTGGGATTGGACCAGGGCGAATATACAATTGACAACCTTCAATTGCCTATAGGTATACAATGGGGTGTTGATTTGTTCATGTTCAGACCATATTTGCAAGTAGTCCCTTATATTGGATGCACGCTATCATCGAGCTGTTCTATAGAAGGAGTCAAATGCGACAAGAACAATTTCCAATATGGAGTAGGAATTGGAGCAGGACTTGACATTTGGAAATTTCAGTTGAGCGGACGCTATTGCTGGGATTTGGGCAAGGTTGGAAAATACTCTTGGTCAGATATAAACAATGTTACCCAAAGTGCAACCCCTAAAACCAAAGGATTTGAACTTTCAATTGCAATAATATTCTAAGAAATTGGATTTAAAATTAGTACATAAAGAATTAGGAAACGATTGGGTTGGATATGAGCAATCTTTAAAAGATACTCTAAAACACCCAAACCAACTTCTTACCCTAATCAATGATTACGTTATAAGTAATGCCGGCAAACAACTCAGGCCGGCATTATGTCTTCTTATAGCACAACTGTGCGGAAATATTACAAAAATCACATACCATTGTGCAGCTGTATGCGAAATAATACATACAGCCACATTGTTACATGACGATGTTGCAGACAATGGTGATTTAAGAAGAGGGAAACCAACTGTAAAAGCCGCTTTCACCCCCGCAGCATCTGTATTGACTGGAGATTATTGGCTGGCTCAGGCAATGCACCTGCTAATAGAAAAGTGCAATACAGATATCTTGTCCTATTTTGCAAAAGCTATTGGAGAACTGTCTGAGGGAGAGATTATTCAAATGGACAAGGCCAATACTCTCGACACAACATTAGAAGACTATTACAATATAATAGCGCGCAAAACAGCAAGTTTGTTCATTGCTGCCGCCAAAGGGGGAGCCAGTTCAGTAAATGCAGACCAGAATACTATAGGTCTTGTAGAACAATATGCTTACCATTTGGGAGTGGCATTCCAAATGAAAGATGACATTTTTGACTATTCTCCAAACTTGCAGACCGGCAAAATAGCAGGTGCAGATTTAAAGGAAAGGAAAATAACACTTCCTCTTTTATGTGCATTCAAAAACAATCCATCTGCAGAAAAGGATATAAGGAATTTAATCTCACAAATTGAAAACAACCCTTTATCCAACTCTCAAATAACAGAACAAGAGCAAACTATAATAAATAAAATCAACGAGTTCATAATAGAGAACAGAGGTATTGAAGACTCACAGAAAATTCTTGAGAACCATATATCTTTGGCAATTGAAGCTATAAGTGATTTTAAAGATTGCTACGCAAAACAAACACTTGTAAGCTTTGCACAATACGTTGGAAAAAGAGAAGTATAATGTGCACCATTATTGACATAGTAGCGGTATTATTTGGTATAATTGGTGTTATCGGATGCATAATTCCAATTTTACTTGGTCCGCCATTTTCTTACGCAGGAATTCTTCTTCTGTTTTTCTTCAATAATCCCACACAAGAAATCTCTATAAAATTTGTGGTAATCTGGCTGATTATAACAGTTGTAGTTACAATACTTGACTATGTAATGCAGCCATATCTCACAAAATTATGGGGAGGTTCAAAACTGGCAGTAAGATACTCCATAGCCGGTATGGTTGCCGGAATGGTATTCTTTCCCCCAATAGGGATGATTATTGGCCCATTCATTGGTGCCCTTATCGCAGAACTTCTGGTAAATAAAAAACCCTTAGACGAATCTCTGCTGGCAGCAGCCGGATCCTTTTTAGGGTTTATTCTAAGTACAGGATTAAAATTGGCTTGCGCCTCAATTATGCTGTACTATACCATACGATTTATTTTTTAACCTCAGTTATCCCTACGGAATACATAGTGCTTAGGTTGCGTAACAATTACAACAGTCTCTTTTGGAAAATGCATCTTCACCTCCCAATATTTTCCATCAAACTTGTGCTCTTTTGAAATTATCATTGGAGATAAAGTTATAAGCGAATCCTTAACAGTTACAACATCAGAAGCTTTTGATGTTGTATATATGTTTTCTGATTTTGAAAAACTGTTGAATTCCACTTCAATAGTACTTTTATCATACTCCCCGCCAACCCCATACTTCTGCATATCACGTATTGCAATATAGGGGTATATCACCCACTCACTTCCTTTTTCCGATTCATTCTCATAATACGTTTTAAGCCAACGCCTTCCTGCATCAAAATAGAATTCAGGATTCTCAACCCCATTTACATTTGGACAACTTACATAAACGGTATCATAATTTTTAGGCATAACCAGCTCCTCAGTATAACTGCTATGATGATAATACGGTCTAAACGCAGAAGCTGCCAATACTATAAACAATATTACAGACAGAATCCACAATAACAGAATAGTTATGCCCGGTTTCCATTTTGGAGATTTAAAGCTGAAACACAACATTATTCCACCATAAAGAAAACCTATAAAAGGGAGAAAATAGACCAATAAGCCAGCTATCTTTAGAAAGATGGGATAATCAATATTAAGATAAAGCAAATCAACAAGCTCCCACACACTTTCAGAAGAAAAGATATTTATCCCCACAAACATAAATAACCCACCTACCAGACCAGATACACCCAAAAGAATAAGTATTGTCCCGACAAAAATTGCCAATACCCTTCCAACCACCTTTAACACTTCTCCAAAAGCCGATGTTGCCTCTCTTTGCACATACTCCCTATCAATAACATTTTGTCTTATCTGGTTAACATTCTCAGCCTCACCTCTCATCATACATCTCTGTTCTACAGTTACCGCTTTTGGAATTATCATAACCAAAGCAAAATAAATAATCATCGCAAACAAGAATCCTGGGAAACGACCATCTACCATATATTGAAGGCCTACCCCCATAACCAACAACAAAATAGAAAAAATAATTCTTACATACACCACATCAACCCCACTATAGGCTGCTATCCCACCACATACTCCACTAAAGACCTTATTCTGCGGATCTCTGAAAAGTCTTTTTTTAGGTCTGCTCTTTTGCTTCTGATCTGCTCTGGTAGAATTCTCAATATCCTCTGGCTCACCCAAAACCGCTATAACTCTATCTATCATTGCCATTGTTACAACATTTTGGGCACCACCCATTTCCATAAGCAATTCTGCTATCCTCTCCTCTATACCATCAACAACATCCCCTTCTCCCAATGGAATATAATACTCTTTTAAATTATTGAGATAGTTCTCAAGAAGCATATGTGCGTTTTCATCCAATGTAAAAGAGAACCTTGCTATACTTACTTTAACTATTTTATCCATATTACTTATTTTTTATATACTCAATAGAATCAACAACTTCCTTCCAAGCTATATCCATCTCATCCAATACAGCTCTTCCCTTTTCGGTTAATGAAAAATACTTTCTTGGAGGACCCTGCAAACTCTCCTCCCACCTGTAACTCAAAAGACCCTGGTTTTTCTGTCTTGTTAACAATGGATATAAAGTACCCTCTACAACAATCATTTGAGCCTCTTTCAGCTCCGATATAAGAACAGATGCATACGCATCCTTCTTTCTGAGGATATTTAGGATACAATATTCCAGTACCCCTTTTCTCATTTGAGATTTTATATTGTCAACATTAATATCACTCATAATATCGCTTATTTTACATTAGTGAATTTTCTTATATTTTCTGCTGTTACCGGCAAACCGTACATCTCACATTTTTGAACTGGAGACTCGGCCAACGGCACTGCTATCCAAATGATTATATAAACCCAAAAGCCCATACCACCAAAAATCAGACTTATTACAAACAATAATCTAAAGACAAGGGCATCAGTTCCAAGATATGTTGCAATTCCACCACATACACCACCAATAGACTTATTAAGGGGATTCCTGTAGAACTTTTTACCAACTGCCAGTCCATTAAAGATATCACCCCCTGCCGGATTTGTCTGACTATAAGATGTATCTGTATATTGATCTCCAT
>CALCUQ010000378.1 GCA_937906795.1 uncultured Bacteroidales bacterium
ATCTAAGAGGGCCTCTTAATAATGTTAAACCGTCCAACTTTTGGGGGTCACATCACAATATGCCCCTGTTTTTTTGTCTCCTTTAGATTTAGCCTCATCTTCTCCCACTGGGTTTGAGGAATAAAGGCCTCTTTAAATCTCTCAAATATATATTTTACCGCCACACTGGAGGGATGAACCATATCTTCTGCATAAAATCTGTAATCCCTTAACTCATCCATCATTATTTCATAAGAAGGGAAATATGAAATACAGTTGGTAGTGCTTTTTGTAACCAATTCGTTTATTGCAAGCAAAAGGGTGGCTTTACTTATTGTATTCTCATGTGCTCCATCTCTAAAGTGCCTTATAGGACTTACTGTAAAAATAATTCTTTTCCCTTTAAGATATCCAACCATTTGTTTTAGATTATCTATAACCTGCCCAACTTGCAATTTCTCTCTAATGAACTCCTGAGCCAACCTTTTATGGCAGTTTGACACCACAAGTCCGCTCTCTTTAAGTTTGTAAATCCACGATGTACCCAACGTAATGATTACCGTATCTGCTTCTGTTAAAAATTCTGATGCACTCTGCAAAGAGTTGTTTGCATTGTACAAGAATTCTTCTTTAGAGTACCTGGCAAAAGAGCTGTGATGATAAAAAGAAGCATATTTGCATGGCGAGAGTTTATCTGTTGGATTGGTCTGAATTATATCACTGCTGGAAAATGGCAGGTTTCCAACCAAACGTTCAAGCGACTGGGCTATTGAACATGGATTATATAAAACTCCAAATGGATTTACAAGTGTGTCAAATCTGTAATCTTGTAAAACTGCACCAATTTCAGTAGTAAAACAAGATCCCAACATTAGAATTTTGCTGTTGTAATCTATTGAAAAAGGTTGTTTGCCTATTGTTACCTTAGTTGTAAAATCCATATCTGAGCTTATTTATTGTTGTTAGCTTTAATTGCCCGCAATATATTATCTTTTCCGCCTCTAAGCAATGGCGAGTCCTTAAAAATCTCTTTGAACTGCTCATTAGTAAGACTATGCCACCAATTATAGTCTGTTTTTGATAAAATATCAAAATTTTCCCTAAATTCACTCCAGCCTTCAGCGTTTTTTGAGTTCCAGGGACAAACATTGATACACATATCACATCCATAGTACCATCCATTAAAACTCTTTACTCCAGATTCCATCATATCCTTTTCAATATCTTTACTCTCTATAGTAAGATAAGATGTGCATTTTCTTGCATCTAATGTATAAGGAGCTGCTAAAGAGCCGTTTTTACATGCATTTAAACATTTATTACATGTTTTACATACGGCTTTTGCCTTTTGTATTTTCTCTTTTAAGTTTGGATATAAAGTAAATTTGTCGGGAAGAGAAACATTACATACAATAACACCTATAAGATTTTTTACACCATAAAATGGACTCACAAGAGAGTTGTTCTGTCCTATAAAACCCAAACCTGCCTTTACCGCCCACGCTCTCTCCAATATTGGTGCAGAATCTGTAAATGCTCTGAATGGATAGAGACGAAGCCTTATGGGGGTGTGGAGCAGGATGATTTCCTGAATGGCGCCTTTTTAATGGAAACCTTGTATGAGCCGGAAGAATTGCTTGCCTTTTTACATGTGGTGGAGAAGGAAGCA
>CALCUQ010000379.1 GCA_937906795.1 uncultured Bacteroidales bacterium
AAACGAAGCAGCTGTGGCCGCATTTTTGCAAGACAAAATAAAGTTCAAAGATATCACCGATATTATTGAAAAAACCATGGGAAAATGTACTTTTGTATCCCAACCAACAATAGAAGATATTTATAACACACACACACAGGCACTGCAAATTGCAAACAGCCTTATCAAATAAAAAGAAAGATACACGCAGATGGATGTTTTACTTAGAATTTTACAAGTAGTTTTAGCTCTAAGCATATTGGTAATCGTACACGAGTTTGGACACTTTTTCTTTGCCAGACTATTTAAAATTAGAGTAGAAAAGTTTTACCTGTTCTTTGATGCAGGATTCAGCCTTTTTAAGTTCAAACCAAAAAACAGCGACACCGAATACGGTATTGGATGGCTTCCACTTGGCGGATACTGCAAAATTGCAGGAATGATAGATGAATCTATGGATAAAGAGGCAATGTCAAAAGAGCCTCAACCATGGGAATACAGATCAAAACCGGCATGGCAAAGATTCTTTGTATTGTTTGGAGGAGTTTTTTTCAATTTTATCCTGGCATTTGTACTGTACACCTGCATAATGATGAATTGGGGCGAACAATACATCAAAAACTCAGATGTAACAACCGGAATATATGCCAGTGACCTTGCACAAGAGATAGGATTCAGAAACGCAGACAGGATTATAAATTTTGATGGCTACCAGATAGAAAAATTTACAGATCTGCAAGTTGAACTTGTAAGACACCAGGCCAAATACGCAAAAGTATTGAGAGGAACAGATACAGTAACAATAACAATTGACCCTGTATATATCCCCTCTATCCTAAACACCCCTGGAATGTTTGACTACGGTATCCCATTTGAAATTGGCTCAATTCCAGATTCTTCGCTAAATGCAAACAGCGGTCTTAAGGTAAAAGACAGGATAATTGCAATCAACGCAGAAGATTGTGACATGTTCTTTGAAGCACAGAAAGTACTGGCCAAACACAAAGCAGACTCTATTGTAGCCACAGTAGCAAGAAACAACGAAATTGTTCTTGTGCCGCTTGCAACAGATACATTGGGAAGAATTCAGGTAGCAGTAAACGCAAATCTTGAGGATTTCTACACAATTACAAGACACAATTACTCTTTCTTTGCAGCAATACCTGCAGGATTCAACAAGGCAATAGCAACAATTGACAACTATATAAAAGAGCTGAAACTTATTTTCTCCCCAAAAACAGAAGCATACAAATCTGTTGGAAGTTTTATAGCAATAGGCAAAATATTCCCAAGCAGCTGGGACTGGTTCAGATTCTGGAACATCACAGCATTTTTGTCTATAATGCTTGCAGTACTTAACATACTGCCAATTCCGGCTTTGGATGGCGGCCACCTTGTTTTCACAATCTACGAAATGATTACAGGGCGAAAACCAAGTGACAAATTCCTTGAATACGCACAAATGGTAGGAATGGTTCTATTGTTTGCCCTTATGATACTTGCTTTTGGAAACGACATTATAAGATTATTTAACTAAAATACAATTGGAGATATGCAAGCAACACAAACCTTAAGATTAACACTTAAACTGTTTTTAAGTATTGTTACTCTAGCAGTAATACTTGTTTCATGTTCAGATGAGGACAAAGCCAGATTGCTAAAACAGAATGTAAGTGGCAAAGCAGGTGAGATTATTGTGGTCACCGACAAATCCAACTGGGAAACAGAGCCAGGAATAGAACTTAGAAATGTATTGGCTGTGGAATATCCATATCTTCCACAAGTTGAGCCTTCGTATACCCTTATAAACGTTGCAGAAAAAGATTTTACCCAAATCTTTCAAATGCACAGAAATATTGTATACATTAAAATAGATCCACAGAAATACACTAAGGCAGAGCTTGTGTCTTTAGAAGATGTATGGGCTGCACCACAGCTTGTAGTAACTATTACCGCTCCAAACAAAGAGGAAGCAGCCACCCTTATTAAAGAGAAAGCAAGCATTCTGTTTAACACAATAGGACAAGCAGAGAGAAACAGAATCATAACCAACTGCAAAAAATTTGAGGAAATAGGACTAAGACAACTTGTTGCAGAAGAGTTGGATGGCTCACCATATTTTCCAAAAGGATATTCACTTAAAAAGAAAACAGATGATTTTATATGGATCTCTTGCGAGACAACATATATAAATCAGGGCTTTCTTATGTACAAACTTCCATACAAAGACAGCACATCCGTTTCTTTGGAAAACCTTATAGAATGCAGAAATGATGTAATGCAGAAAAATGTACCAGGCATGTTTGAAAACAGCTACATGACAACAAGTACACAAATAAAACCTGGCATCTTCTGGATAAAATACAAAAACAAGAGCTTTGCAGAAATAAGGGGATTATGGGAAGTAAAGAACGATTTTATGGGTGGTCCGTTTGTAATGCACGTATACTACAACCCTAAAAACCCAAAAGAGTTAATAGTTATAGAAGGATTTGTTTACGCACCAAGATACGATAAACGACAATATATCAGACAAGTAGAATCCATTCTATATTCTTTTGAATGGAAAGATGAGTTTAATAAATAAAATATTTTTGCAGAAATAAATTTTATTTTTACCTTTGCAGTCCCCAATTGGAAAGGTCGGTTCGTCTAACGGTTAGGACTCAAGATTTTCATTCTTGCAATAGGGGTTCGATTCCCCTACCGACTACTAGTAATATTAAAAAAGAAAATCATGGCAAATCACGCATCAGCAGAAAAACGCAATCGCCAAAACGCGAAGCGTAGATTGCATAATCGTTATTATGCAAAGACAACACGCAATGCTATCAAAGCATTACGTAACACAACAGACAAAGCAGCAGCAGAGGCTCTAATGCCAAAAGTTTATGCAATGTTGGACAAATTAGCTAAAACAAACATTATTCACAAGAATAAAGCAGCTAACCTAAAAAGCGGTATTGCTACTTATGTAAATAAATTAGCGTAATTTTATTATTTGTCACAAAATATAAAAAAAACTCTCCAATCTTTGGGGAGTTTTTTATTTGTATTATGTCAGACAAAATATCAATCAACAAATGGGATGCAGATGAAAGGCCCAGAGAAAAATTCATAGAAAAAGGAAGTTCTGCATTAAGCAACGCAGAGCTGCTTGCAATCCTCATTGGCAGCGGGACAAAAGAATACAACGCCATAGAACTTGGCAGAAATATACTCAAAGCCAGCAATAATGATCTTGCTACCCTTAGCAACTTCACTTTTGACGATTTTAAAAACATCAAAGGGATAGGTCCAAGTAAAGCACTCTCCATTATGACAAGCTTTGAGCTCTCCAAAAGGATGCTACTCCAACAAGCTTCATCAAAAATAGGAGTATATACATCAAAGAAAGCGGCACAACTTATAATGCCCATTTTACAAAACCTGCAGCACGAGGAGTGCTGGGTACTGTTTCTGGATATAGCCAACAACCTGATTTCAAGAGAAAGGATATCGGTAGGTGGAATAAGTGCATCTATATTGGACATAAGGCTTTTATTAAAAAAAGCAGTAAACAAACTCTGCACAAACATTATCCTTGTACACAATCATCCCAGCAAAACTCCACGGCCCGGTAAAAATGACCTGGAAATAACCAAAAGGATAAAACAAGCTGCAACATTATGCGAAATCAATCTGATAGACCACATAATTATAGCGGGAAGCAAATATTTCAGTTTCTCCGACGAAGGAATTCTATAATTTAATTTGGAAAGCCGGGGACAAATAAATATTTTTGTTAAAAGTGATTATTAATTTACACAATCATATTATGAAAATTATCAATCTTGGAGAAGGCAATACCATTCTAAATTTGTTTGTATCTCAGCTTAGAGACAAAGATATCCAAAAAGACAGTATGCGCTTTAGAAGAAATCTTGAAAGAATAGGTGAGATTTTCGCATACGAAATAAGCAAAACATTAAACTATACAACAAAAGAGGTTATTACACCACTTGGTATTGCAAATTGCAGTGTGCCCACAAATAAAATGATATTGTCAACTATACTTAGAGCAGGACTACCTTTGCATAATGGCCTTCTAAATTATTTTGACAATGCTCAAAATGCATTTGTGGCAGCATACAGAAAATATGGCAAAGACAATAAATTTACCATCCAGATTGAATATGTAAGTTCACCCAGTACAGAAGGCAAGACTTTAATTATAGCAGACCCTATGCTTGCAACAGGTTCATCACTTGTATTGGCATACGAAAAATTATGCACATTGGGTGAACCTGAGCACACTCATATTGTATGCCCAATAGCAAGTAAAGACAGCCTGGCATATTTATCAAAACGTCTGCCACACAAAAGAGTAACTCTATGGGTTGCCGCTGTAGATGAAGAACTTACCAACAAGTCTTACATTATCCCTGGAATAGGTGATGCAGGAGACCTGGCATTTGGAGAGAAACTATAGTTTCCCGCCCCACCATTTGATTCTTATTTTATATACCCAGTTTAGAAGTGGAGTGATATAACGCTCTATTTTCTCTGGGTATATATCTTTTATATTTATAAGTATTCCGGTCTCCTCAACCTCTCCAAAACTATGGTTTATTGCAGTTCCAAAAACTTTCATAGATGGTGAGAGGTTCATATAAGAGTTTATAAGTGGCGGAATATGCTCTCCATTATTTTTTATCTCCCTTTGAAGCACCCTATACCCTTCCTTGTACTCAAGTCCCTTGAAAAGCTCAAAGAAATAAGGGTTATCCAAATCACATTCAAGAGGTTTTATCGGGATAACAAGATTCTGCGCATCATCAAAATATTTTCTCAAGAAATGCAACAACAGATTCCTTGCTCTGGTATTATATGAAGTATACATTGTAACCTTTCCAAAAAAGTACTTTATATTGGAATATTTTACAACCAATGCACCCAAACCATCCCACAAATTATCCAATGCATACAAACTCTTTCTTTTTATGTTTGTACTCTGGTAATTTGGCTGTATAAAAGAGCGTCCCAACTCAATTGTAAACGGCATGTACTCCTTCACAAACTCACCAGAAAAATCAAACAACTCCTTTGTTGCCATTTTTTCCATTGGCAAACCTCCACAGTTTATATATCTGTAGCCTCCAATAATCTCCTTATCCTTTGGATCCCATACTATCAACTGTCTATATGGCTCGTGTGGATCCAAATCGTATTCATCTATATCAACACTCTTGCCTGTTCCTCCCCCACTTACCCTAAAAGAAATCTCCCTTAGGCGTCCTATCTCCTGCATAACATTTGGAGAATCATGAGCTGTTACCTCATATAAATAATTACGTCCCTTTCTGGTTACTCTTATAAACTTGTCTTTGGTAAGTTCTTTAATCAGAAGTTCCCTGGCAACTGGTTGTATTATCGGCTTCATTTTTTTTCAAACTATAACATTTTTCTCTCACCCAAGCACTCAACTCTTTAAGGCTCTTTGTATTATCCAACATCTCAACTTTTATTGGCTCCCCAACAATAACATCAAAGGTAGCATTTTTTTGTCTAAACATTTCGTCGGGAAGAAAAAGCATCTCAATATTGAATTTAATCCCCAGGAATTTTCTGATTTTTGCAAGCCTGTAAAAGAAATTGGAATTTCTTCCGCTAAAATGTATTGGGACTATCTGTCTATTGTATTTTTTTGCCTGCTTAATAAAATTGGGTTTCCAGTCCAAATCCTGCACCTTGCCATCTATTAGTCTGGAACACAGGCCTGCAGGAAAATATAAAATCTGAGCATCTGAGCTGTATGCCTTATTTATAAGTTCTGCATACTCCTTGCTCATGCTTCCAAGCTTATTTACGGGAACAAAAATATCCTTGTACACAGGCAGGTGCATAAGAAGGTCATTTACAACAAATTTTATATTCCCAAACAACTCTCCAAAATGGGCTATTAGTGTAACCCCATCCAAACCTCCCAACGGATGGTTTGAAACAAAAATATATCTTCCTTGTTTAGATATGGAATCTTTATTTACATATTTAATATTGCATTTGATATTATAATCTGCAAGAGAATTTTTAGAAAACTCAACTCCCTGACAATGAGCGTATTTAGACAATAAGTAGTTAAGTTCATCCTGATGGATTGTCCTTTTTAGCCAATTGATGAGAAATTTTGGTGCGAATTTTGCCAATCTCTTGCTTTTGGAGGCAATAACAGCCTCAACATCTATTTTTATACTTTTTGTGCTATCCATACCTGAGTTATTGGGGCACTAAGTTAACTAAAAAATAATTATATTTGTATGATATGAAACCAAGGACAGGATTATCTACAACACTAACACAGACAACAACATTGTCACCTATACAGATAATGACAATCAAGTTGCTGGAACTGCCAACTCTTGAACTGGAACAAAGAATACAGAAAGAGCTGGAGGAGAACCCTGTATTGGATGAAAATATCCAAAACAATGAAACAGAAGATGGAACCCCTAAAAAGGTTTCTCTAAGCGAATATTCTGCATCTGACCCTACACCATCGTATAAATTATACGTAAACAATCACAGCAAGGATGCAAAACCCCAATATAATACCTTTTCTGTAAAAGAGAGTTTCCAGGACAGTTTGATAGACCAGCTTGGTTATAGAGATCTGGACAAGAAAACAAAATTTATTGCAGTCTTTCTTATTGGCAGTCTTGACACAGACGGCTACTTACGCAGAGATTTGCAGGCAATATCAAATGACCTTGCATTCAGATTTCAAATTAATGCAGATGTAGATGAGATAGAGAAAGTTCTTGAAATTATTCAGGATTTTGAGCCGGCCGGCATTGGCGCCAGAGATTTGAAAGAGTGTCTGCTTTTACAACTTAAAGACAAAGAGGAGAGCATTTCAAAAGAAAACGCAAGCATTATTCTCTCCGACCATTTTGATGCTTTTACAAAAAAACATTATGATAAAATTATGGCCAAAATGGGTATTTCACAACAAGAACTCAAAGAGGCCATTGATCAGATTGTAAAACTTAACCCTAAACCAGGGGGACAATTGGATGATTCTTATGTTGAGCAAGTAAGTGGGGTTACTCCAGATTTTATTCTGGAGGAGATAAACGGCAGTTTTGTTGTGAGCACAACTAAATTCAACATACCTGAACTTAGAATAAACAAGCAATATGCCCAGATGCTTGAATCAACACCTGCCAACAGGGCTGAAAAGGAGGCTGCGAGTTTTGTAAAACAAAAAATTGACTCTGCAAAAAACCTTATAAGTGCCCTTAAACAAAGGCAGAATACTATGCTCAGCACTATGAATGCAATAGTTGATTTCCAGAAAGAGTATTTTAAAGATGGAGATGAAACTAAACTAAAGCCAATGGTGCTTAAAAATATTGCAGAAAAAACAGGACTGGACATATCAACAATATCAAGAGTTGTAAACAGCAAATATGTAGATACATCTTTTGGTATAATTGCCCTTAAATCTCTTTTCTCAGAGGGACTTATGACAGAAGATGGAAAAGAGGTTTCAACCAGAGAGATTAAAAAAATTCTGCAAGAGAGCATAGAAGAAGAATCTAAGAGCAAACCGCTTACAGATGAAGAACTTGTTAATGTTCTTACCAGTAAAGGGTATAAAGTTGCCCGCAGAACAGTTGCCAAATACAGAGAACAGCTTAATATTCCTATAGCAAGACTACGTAAAGAGTTATAAAAACCTTAACAGCTATGAAAAACATTGTAAAACAATTACTCTGCTGCACAGTTACAGCTATGGTTGCATATAGTTTTACATCATGCAGCACAAATAAGGCCACCAAACCAACATTTGTCAGAGACCCTTATGGTGTGGTAGAAAAAATAAATCCCGATTCAAAAGAGGTATATCTGGTTTTTACCGGACATTATAGCCATGCAGATTCTGGCAGATTTGAGAACTTCGATGGAGTAGTACCTGTTTTGAATACCCTTAAAGAAAAAGGGGTTAAAGGTTCATTCTTCCCAACGGGAGTATGTTTTGATGTAGAGAAATATCAGGAACCTGTTAAAAGGCTGATAAGTGAAGGACACTATTTGTCTTCACACTCTTATGCTCATCTTTTACTGTGCGATGAGAACGACAGAAGCATTTCGTTGGTATCAGAAGACTCGTTACGTGCAGATTTTGCAATTATGGAGAGCAAACTGGAAAAATTTGGCCTTACAAAAGAGCAATATTGCTGGCTTATTCCTCCATATGAAGTATATGACCAAAAATCTGTAGATATAATAAAAGAGATGGGGTACAAACTTGTAAACCCAACCAGCAGATTCCTTACAGGAATGGACTGGACCAGTCCTGGTGCAGAAAATTACCACTCTACAGAAATGATTCTGGAGCATTTGTGGAAATACGAAAAAGAGAACTCCTTTAACGGAGTAATTCTTTTGATTCACGCAATGAACTACCCAGACAGAACAGACGCTGACCGTCCGTACAATCATTTGGGAGACATTATTGATACCCTAAAAGCAAAAGGATACTCCTTTAAAACAATGTTTGATGTAATTGAAGCAGAAAAAGCAGCTGCTAAATAATATCAAGCGCCATAATATAATCGGTCATAAAATAACCGTTTCCAATAGGAAAATCACCCTGCAAGGTTTTACGCATCCCCATTTTTGTATAAAAGCCTACTGCAGGGTTTTCTCTGTTTACATTGAGCTCCATTCTTGCAGGAAGTTCAGAATGCTCCCTTATATATTCAACCGCCTTTTTAAACATATTTTCCCCTACAGACAATTTCTGAAACTCTTTCAAAAGATATAGCTTGTGCAAATGCCACAAAGAATTTCCCTGATTCTCCAAAGAAAAATATCCCGCCGGCCTGTTATTATAATAAACAATGAAATAAATGTGCCCTTGCACTCTCACCTGCTCCAATAAACTATCCATAGAATACATCCATTGCATCATATACTCAACCTGGCCATCTGGCAACATAGAATTATAAGTTTGAGGGAAAACAATCTGAGCCAGCTGTCTAATCAGTGGCAAATCCTCTATATTGGCTTGTTTGTATGTAATCATTTCCATTTCTTAATAAAAACAAAGTTTAAAGATATTAAGAATTTATTTTCTATCATATACCTTATAGACGCTACTTATATGCTAAAAGAGGTAAATATTCATAGAAGGATTGGGGGGGGATATTGGAGTATTGTAACATTGACGGATAATAACTATATTCACAAGGATAAATTTATACTTGATATGAATAAAGAGATAAAGTTAAAAACCACTAAAATTTATCAGAGACCATTCCTGGAGATAATTAATTTTAAATTTGTTATTGATTCTCTTATAATGATATTCTCAATATGGGTAATATGTAAGCACATTATATTTTCTGGAACATTGGATAATTATGCCGCCTGGATTGCATTGGGAATCTTATCTCCTGTTATATTGGCTGTATGGTATTCAATTATAGGCAAGTATTTTTATATTATCTTGTTTGATGATAAGATTGTTGTACAAAACTACTTTCTTCCATTTTTCAGGATATGCAGAAAATACAATGAAATAAACAAAGTAAGGTTTTGGATGCCCACCCCTAATCAATGGGGAATAGAATCAATAGAGATAGTAAGAGCTGGTAGAAAAAGAGGCGGGTTATTTTATGGCATTTCTATGGTTAATCCAAAGGATCATCTCGATATTGTTTCTGCATTGGAAAGCAAAGGGGTAAAGGTTGATGTCTTTAAAAATCTTTCGCCCAAGGAATACCGTGAGGTGCATAAGAAGATTAGAAGGGGAGAATTATAGAATATAAAGGTAGAGTGAAACGGTTTGAGTATTACAATCTGTTTTACTCTATCTTTTTTTGATTAAAAAATGAAAAATTTCTGTTAACAAAAAGCGGGTGAGTGAGTCCTATTATAAAACATCAAAAAATTATGAAAAAACTATTATTGATATTGGGTTTGATGGTTCCTATGTTGGCAACTGCGGCAACATTCGGAAATAGGGCAAGCAAGAACAGAATTGGAAGTTTTATAGCGGATTGTCGCCATTATGAAGGAGCTGAAGTTGTACATCTGGGGTCTTTTGCTACAAGTTTGGGAAAGGGAATATTGAAGATTGTATCTATAGATGATCCGGATGCCAGAGAGATGCTTAAAATGATTAAGGATATAAGAAGTCTTTATGTATTAAGTTATGAAGATTGTTCCAAGAGTGTACAGGCAAAAGTGAACAGCCGTATGGAGAAAATGCTTGAAGGTTTCCAGATGCTTATGGAAGCTAAAGATGGCGACGATAAAATGAGGATTTACGGAATTGTAGACGAGGACGGAGAGAAGGTGAGTGACTTTATCCTGCATACACCATCGGAATGTGCCGTAATATGCATCCTTGGATCAATTTCAACTGAAGCTATAGCAAAAATTGCATTAGATGACTAGCCAGAAGTTCAATACAGAATACTTGCCGTTGGCTCCATTGCTCTACAGGATTGCCTTCCATATACTTGAACAGCAGGATGAAGCTGAGGATGCGGTGCAGGAGACGTTCCTCAAATTGTGGGAGATGCGGGACAAGCTTGACGGTGTGGAATCGGCCAAGGCCTACAGCATCAGAATCCTGAAAAATGAGTGTCTCGACCGCCTGCGCAAGGCAAAGAAAGCAGTACCAGCAGAACAGGCTTTGGCCAAAAAGTCAATCTTGCCGGCAGATGAGCAGATAGATGCAAAGAGGAGGTTGGAAAAAGTCCTGGGAGCCATCAAGTCTCTTCCCGACAGTCAGAAGCAGGTTCTCCTTCTGCGCACAGTGGAGGAACTCTCATACGAAGAAATATCTGAGAGAATGGGGATGTCCCAACTGACATTGAGAGTATTACTCACAAGGGCAAGAGGGGCTTTGAGAAATTTATCGGGAAGAAAAATTTAATGGAAATTAAGATGAAAAGAATTGAAGATATAGAAAAAATGGGACTGGAGGAGCTGGAGGCAGCTGCTATGGAAGAGAAAGTGGAGG
>CALCUQ010000380.1 GCA_937906795.1 uncultured Bacteroidales bacterium
CTTTCCCATAGCTGGGAAGTAAAGAATTTCTGGGCAAAATCGTTTACAATAAGTAAGGACTCATGATGCAATCTGTTCTGCACATCTTCTGCACTCTCTTCTTTTTCCTTTACTTCAATCCCATATTTGTTTCCAAGGTACTTTAGAGCCTCCACATAACTCATCTGCTCGTGCTCCATTACAAAACTTATTACGCTGCCGGCTTTGCCGCAACCAAAACATTTGTAAATACCTTTACTTGGAGATACAGAAAAACTTGGAGTCTTTTCATGGTGAAAAGGACAGCACGCAGTATAGTTTGCTCCCCTTCTTTTAAGGGTAACAAAATCACTTACAACCTCTTCTATTTTGGCCGTATCTAAAATTCTGTCTACCGTTGCCCTGTCAACCATTTAAAGTGAGAATTAATTAACTGGCAAATTTAATAAAAATTGCCAATAAATATTTATCTTTGCTTCCCTTAATAACAAGCCAAACAGATAAATTATATATGGAAAAAATTATTCTTACAGGAGACCGTCCAACCGGCAAATTGCATCTTGGACACTATGTAGGTTCTTTAAGAAGAAGAGTTGAGTTGCAGAATTCTGGTGAGTTTGACAAAATTTTTATTATGATAGCAGATGCTCAGGCTCTTACAGATAATGCAGATAATCCCGACAAAGTTAGACAAAACATTATAGAGGTGGCTTTGGATTACCTTTCTTGCGGCCTTGACCCAAATAAATGTAACTTGTTTATACAGTCACAGATTCCTCAGTTGTGTGAATTGTCTTTCTATTATATGAATCTTGTTACAGTGTCGAGACTTCAAAGGAATCCTACTGTAAAGAGTGAGATTCAAATGAGAAATTTTGAGGCAAGCATCCCTGTAGGATTCTTTACATATCCTATTAGCCAGGCTGCAGATATTACTGCGTTCAAAGCAACTGTAGTTCCTGCCGGAGAAGACCAGAAGCCAATGGTTGAACAAACCAATGAAATAGTAAGAAAGTTTAACTCTGTTTATGGAGATGTATTGGTTGAGGCTCAAATTCTTCTTCCTTCAAATGCAGCATGTTTGAGACTTCCAGGTACAGACGGTAAGGCAAAGATGAGCAAATCATTGGGAAATTGCATTTATTTGAGCGATTCGGCAGAGGATGTCAAGAAGAAAGTAATGAGTATGTATACAGATCCCGATCATTTAAAGGTTTCTGACCCGGGTAAGATAGAGGGAAATACTGTATTTACATATTTGGATGCATTCTGCAAACCGGAACATTTTGAAAAATACTTGCCTGAGTATCCAAATCTTGATGAACTTAAAGCTCATTACCAAAGAGGTGGATTGGGTGATGTAAAAGTCAAGAGATTCCTGATTGCTGTTTTGGAAGAGGAACTTGCACCAATCAGAGAGAGAAGAAAACAGTTTGAGCAGGATATTGAGGGGGTATATGAGATTCTTAGAAAAGGAACAAAAGCGGCGTACGAAGTTGCTCAAAACACACTTGAAGAGGTTAAATCGGCAATGAGAATCAATTATTTTGATGATCAGGAGCTGATAAAATCTCAAGCTAAGGCATATAGAGGAGAATAAAAAAATGAGACCATCGCGGTCTCATTTTTTTTATCCTAATTTAAATTAGTCTTCTTTATTTTGTAGGGCCTCTCTAACTTTTATCTCTACCTCTTCTGCCAACTCCGGGTTATCCATTAGCAATTGTTTGACAGCATCTCTTCCTTGTCCAATTTTACTGTCACCGTAGCTGAACCAGCTTCCGCTCTTTTTGATAATGTCAAACTCTACGCCCAAATCAAGAATTTCTCCAATTTTTGAAATGCCTTCTCCATATAAAATGTCAAATTCTGCTTTTTTGAATGGAGGAGCCATCTTGTTCTTCACAACTTTTACTCTGGTTCTGTTACCTGTAGCATCTTCTCCATCTTTTAGTTGTGTGGTTCTTCTTACATCAAGTCTTACAGATGCATAGAATTTTAGTGCATTACCACCGGTAGTGGTTTCGGGATTGCCAAACATAACCCCAATTTTTTCACGCAACTGGTTGATGAATATACAGCAAGTGTTGGTTTTGCTTATGTTGGCAGTAAGTTTTCTTAAAGCCTGGCTCATTAGGCGTGCCTGAAGTCCCATCTTTGAATCACCCATTTCACCTTCAATCTCTGCTTTAGGTGTTAGTGCTGCAACGGAGTCAATTACAATAATATCAATAGCTCCAGACCTTATAAGACTGTCTGCAATCTCAAGGGCTTGCTCACCGTTGTCTGGTTGTGATATAAGTAATGTGTCTACATTTACGCCCAGGTTCTTTGCATAAGTTCTGTCAAATGCATGCTCGGCATCAATTATTGCTGCAATGCCTCCATTTTTTTGAGCCTCTGCTATTGCGTGGATAGCCAATGTGGTTTTACCGCTGCTTTCTGGGCCATAGATCTCTATGACTCTACCTTTTGGATAACCGCCAATTCCTAATGCAACATCAAGAGCAATAGAACCGCTAGATATTGTTTGAACATCCAATTTTGGAGCATCTCCTAATTTCATGATAGTTCCTTTGCCAAAATCTTTTTCAATTTTGTCCAAAGTCATCTGTAAGGCTTTTAACTTCTCTAAATTCACATCATTTCCCTGTGTTGCCTCTACTTTCTCTTTAGCCATAATAAACTTTTTTTGTTGTTATAAATATCCTCACAAATATACTTAAATTTTGCGTAACTTTGTAGGTATGAAAAAAATTTTATTAGGGTTAAATCCACAGGAATTAAAGGATGTTGCTATATCGTTGGGCTTGCCTGGTTTTACAGGTAAGCAGATAGCTGACTGGCTTTACAAAAAGCGTGTTACATCAATAGATCAGATGACCAATTTGTCTAAAGTTGCAAGAGAGAAACTGCAGTTGGAGTATCAGGTAGGCAGAGTGAATTATTCTCTTGTACAGGAATCTGTTGATGGGACAAAAAAATATTTGTTCCCATGCAGTACAGGCACTTGTGTTGAGGCAGTAATGATTCCCGACACAGACAGGAAAACCTTGTGTGTCTCTTCTCAGGCAGGGTGCAAGATGGGTTGTAAATTCTGTATGACAGGAAGGCAGGGCTTTAGCGGAAATTTGAAAGTAAACGAAATAATATCCCAGTATCTTTCGGTAGATGAAGCAGCAGATCTTACCAATACGGTATTTATGGGGATGGGCGAGCCTTTGGATAACATTGAGGCGGTTTTGAGAACCATAGAGATTCTCACAGCACCTTGGGGATTTGCCTGGAGTCCCAAAAGAATTACATTAAGCAGTATAGGTGTTACAAAACTCAAAGAGCCAATTGTTCTAAAGGATTATTTGGACAAAAGGAACAATAGTGAGTATAAATGTGTTAACCCTTTGGAATCATTTTTGGAACTTACAAAGTGTCATTTGGCAATAAGCTTGCATAACCCTATAAGTAATGAGAGACTGGATTTGATGCCTATGCAAAAAGCTTTTCCAATAGAGGAAACTTTGAGAATTATAAGAAAATATGATTTTACAGGTCAGAGAAGGGTAAGCTTTGAGTATACGATGTTTGGTGGAGTGAATGACTCCAAGAAGCATGCAGATGCTATAGTAAGATTATTGAAAGGGCTGGAGTGCAGAATAAACCTAATAAGATTCCACTCTATTCCAGATTCTTCATTGGTTACATCTCCAATGCCTGTAATTGAGGCTTTTAAAGATAGACTTAACAATGCCGGTATAACAACTACAATAAGGGCAAGTAGAGGTGAAGATATCTTTGCAGCATGTGGAATGTTGGCTGGTAAAAAATAATTATGAAAAGAGTTACAGTTTGTATTTTATTATTGTTATTGTGTGTGAGTGTTTTTGCACAGCAGGAGCATAGGCCTAAGGTTGCTTTGGTCTTGTGTGGTGGTGGTGCAAAAGGGGCAG
>CALCUQ010000381.1 GCA_937906795.1 uncultured Bacteroidales bacterium
GCGGTTTGACCTCCAAAAGACAGCAATATTCCGTCGGGACGCTCCTTAGCTATAACTTTTTCTACAAAGTATGGAGTTACGGGAAGGAAATATATTTGGTCTGCTACACCCTCACTTGTTTGTACTGTTGCAATATTTGGGTTAATAAGCACAGTCTCAATACCCTCTTCTTTTAGAGCTTTAAGAGCTTGTGAACCAGAGTAATCAAACTCGCCGGCCTCTCCAATTTTAAGTGCGCCGGAACCCAATAGTAAAACTTTTTTTATTTCTGCTTTCATTTTTAATCTTTTTGGAGGTTATAGCTTATTTATAAAGTCTTTGAACAAGAAATCTGTGTCTGTTGGAATAGCACTGTCTGCTGGTAGGAATTGAGTTGTAAACCATGGGTTTGTTTTATGTTTCATTCCTTCATTTGAGCCATCATTCAAGTTGCTGAACCATGCATCCCAGTCTGATCCAATTGTGTTGTTGTCTATTGCGTAGCCGTGGTTTTGGCTTGTAATAAGACATTTATTGGTACCTGTAATTCTTACCGGCTGATTGCTGCCTCTGTGTCCATATTTAAGTTTATATACAGATGCACCGCAAGCCAATGCAACCAAAAGGCTACCCATACATGCTCCAAGAATTGGTTTGGCAGGGTTCTCCATAGCTTTTTTGATGTTTGCAATTGTTTCGCTGCAAACGGTAGGATCTCCAGGACCACTGGAGATAAACAAGCCATCATACTCCAATGTATTGAAATCAAAATTCCATGGAACTCTAATAACTTCCACATTGTATTTTATCAATTGACGGATAATATTAGTTGTTACTCCGCAATCTACTACTACTACTTTCTTCTGTGCTCCTTGGTTGTATTTTATCACCTCTTTACAAGAGACACTCTCAACATAGTTGACCCCGGTATATTGTGAATCGGCGGGAACATTCTCCTGTTGGTCATCAAAAATGATCTTGCCCATCATTACACCATTCTCTCTAAGGTGTTTTGTAAGGTGACGGGTGTCTATACCTGTAACTGCAGGAATTTCTTCTCTTTTCAGCCAATCTGCCAGACTCTCCTGAGCGTTCCAGTGACTATATTCTTTGCTGTAGTCACAAACTATTATAGCACTTGCATGTATATGCTCACTTTGCATAAACATAGGAAGTGAATTCTCATCATTTTTGATAGGAGGTACTCCATAATTTCCTACAAGAGGATATGTGAAGGTTATTATTTGTCCTTTATATGCCGGATCAGTAAGGGCATCGGGATATCCGGTCATTGCTGTGTTGAAAACAACTTCGCCTGTTACGGGTTTTTCGTAACCAAAGGACTCACCTTTAAATTGTGTCCCATCGCTTAGAACCAAGGTAACTTTTCTCATCTAACTAATATTTTTTTCTTTTGGCTTGTTTGTGAAAAAGGAAAAAACAGTGTTATATGTGCTAAAAATAAAGACTGTATTTTTTAGAATAGTTGCACACATATAACGTATTATTTTGAATCTGTTCTAAAACACAAAGATAGATATAATGAATAAAATATTAAAAAAAAAGTGACCGTTTGGTCACCTTTTTTTTGATATTTTTTTGTCGGATTTTATAAAGAATCAATGTTGGACTGATTATATATATTTTTCCCTTCAGAAGTGTACATATATTCAATCCTTTTTGCATAAAATTTCTCAACCTTTCCTCTAACAACTTTTAAGGTGCTGTTAATCATTTGGTTCTGTTCTGTAAAAGGTTCAGCAAGGACAGCAAAAGTACTTGGCAGCCATCTGTGAGGGAACATAGTTTCGCATTCACCACCTTTGTTAAAAGCATCAAGTTCTTTTTTAAGTTCATCTATCGCTGCTTTTTTCCCTTCTGCAGTTTCAAGTGACAGGTTCATTGCTTTTAGAATTGATTTCAACTTTTCTTTGTTAGGGACAATCAGAGCAGTTGTGTATGCGCATTGGTTATTGTATAGTACAACCTGATCTATACAAGGTGAATGTTCAACAATTGCCTCTTCTATTCCTTCCGGACTGTATTTTTCACCGTCACTGCCAATCAATAGGCTTTTGAATCTGCCCAGTACATATAATAGATTGTCTTTACCCATATATCCCAAATCTCCTGTGTAAAGATATCCGTCTTTTACAGTTTGTGCTGTAGCTTCTGGATTTCTCCAATATCCGGCCATTACATTCTCACCTTTTACAACAATCTCACCTTTTTCTCCAACTGGAAGGGCGTTTCCATCTGCATCGCATATCTTTAGTTCAAGAGGTTTGACCAATACGCCGCTTGAGCCGAATCTGTGATATTTTGGTCCATTTGAAGATAAAACAGGAGTAGCTTCGCTTAACCCGTAACCTTGGAACATAGGAATTCCAATTGCGCAGTAAAACTTCTGAAGATCTTTATCCAATAGAGCTCCACCTCCAATAAAGAACTTGAGTCTTCCTCCAAAATTTGCTCTTACTTTAGAGAATAGAATTTTATCAAACACAGCAACAACAGGTTTGAGAATTATTCTCCATCCTTTACTTTCTGCATTTCCGTTACCGTAATATAATTGGGCTGTTTTCAATGCAAAGTTGAACAGTTTAACTGTTTTTTCGCCTTTGGCTTTAATGCCTTGTTCAATATTTTTCTTAAATGTTTTTGCCAATGCCGGAACACTCAAGATAAAGTCTGGTTTAGTTTCTTTAATGTTTAAAGGAATGTTCTTTAAAGATTCGATTGGTGTTCTGCCAACTTGTACAGTAGCTACTGTTGCACCTTTAGACATCATTATGTAGAATCCGACAACATGGGCAAAACAGTGGTCAAGAGGCAGAATAATAAGGGTTCTCCAGGTTTGGTCTATATCTACCAATGTCAGTGCCTGCTCAACGTTTGATGTGTAGTTTCTGTGAGTAAGGATAACACCTTTGGGATCTGCAGTTGTGCCAGATGTATATGTTATGGTAGCGTAATCATCGTTTTGCAAAGAATTGGCAACTGCCATAAATTCGTCGTGAGTATGAGAAGAAAGGAATTTGTCTCCCATTTGGAAGATATCTCCAATATAGCACTCATTCTCTCTATATTCAGGCATCTGGTCAAACACAATAACCTTTTTTATCAAAGGCAACTTATCTGTGATAAGGCGAATCTTTTTAAGTTGGGTGCCTGATACCATTATATACTGTACTTGGGCGTGTTCCAGACGGAAAAGCAAATCGTTGCTCTCTTCCAGCTTGATAGATAGAGGAACATTTGTTGCTCCAGCATAGAACATTGCAAGCTCACCAATTATCCAAAGATTTCTGCCCTCAGATAAAAGGGCCATATTATCACCTTTTTTTACACCTAATTCTTGTAATCCTGCACCAAGTCTGTAAACTGATTTCTGAACTTGTGCATAAGTTGTTGGCTCAAATTGTTTTCCTGTTTTTTCCAGTAAAAATGTATTGTTTGAATACTCTTTTACAGATTGTTCAAATAAGTCAACTAATGTTTTTTTCATTTTTTATAATTTTTATTCAATACCTAACTCTTTGATACTTCTATATTTAAACACAAGAGGTGTGTTGGTTTTAGGCCCTTTGGTGAAATTATATTGTAATGCTTTTATAGCTGGAACAGCACCGTTTTTGGCGCTTCTTATAAATGGCCTGAACAAGAGGTCTGCAATTGGATCAAACCATCTGTGCAGAGTAATGATACCGGTATTTACAATTCCAGGATCTACGCCACATACATTAAAGTCACACTCTCTGTGCAGTTTGGTTGTATATTTTGCCAGAAGCAGTTTGGTGTTGCTGTAATTTACAAGATTTACAAATTCCTTTTTCTGTTTTTTGTATTCTTCATCTACAGCTTTAACCGGATACTTTCCTTTGCCAATACTTACAGTGCATGACAAAGTGTTTATTACCAATGAATTGGAGTTGAGACAATCCAT
>CALCUQ010000382.1 GCA_937906795.1 uncultured Bacteroidales bacterium
GTTTATTATCTCTTCATTGTCAATCATCATAGGTTCGCCGGGAATGTTTGCCGAGGTCATCACGTATGTGTCAATGTCTCCCTCATCAAACAGCAGGTAGTGCATTGGTGAGTATGGAAGCATCACTCCAATGTTGTGCAGTCCCGGTGAGAGGCTTTCAGGGAAATTATAACCTTCATTCTTCTTTAAGATGACGATTGGCCTGTTGTTGGAGGTTATTGTTTGGATTTCAATGAACTCATTGAAGTTGGTGTTCATATTAGTTTGGTGGAATACCCACATCTTATCCACCATAAATTCTGTATTATAGATAATAAGGTGGTCATTAACGGCTCATACAACTGGACAAGATTCTCTGGAAATAACTATGAGAACATCATGATCTTCAGGAACAACGAATATGTGACAAGTTCTTTTAATGAGGAATTTGAAAAGATGCTTCAAAAAGCAGAGCATAAAGACATTGACGCTATGCCAGAAAGTGTTCCTCAAAGACCAGAGTACGACCGTAATGCCTTTAAGCAGTATGTTACAGAAGAGCTGGATGCAGAAGCTCGTGAATCTTCAGAGCAAAGAGATAAGATTACCGCGTTACAGAAAGCAGCGAAACTCAATCCAGAATACTTTGAGAAGTTGAATCCTAAGGCAAAAGAAACATTAGGAGAAGCATTCAAGGTCGTGGAACAATCTGTTGCTATGACTAAAGATATTGCTGCTATGGTAGAAGGAAAGCCTATGCCATCAGTAGCAACTCCAAGTACGCCTGTAATAGAATTATCAAATCAGAGTTCTGTTAATAATTCAACCTCTTCTACTGCATCTTCCTCTAAAAAAACTATAACTCAGCCAACTGTGCAACCAGTTATAACAAAAGAGGAGAAGGCTATCGTGGAAAAGATCAAAGCAACTGACCTGTTTATGGTATTGGATGTGTCAGGTTCAATGCAAAACACATATAGTGCTGGTCATGTTTATAACATAACCAAGAAGGCTGTTTCTGCAGCCCTTGCAGTATCTGATACTCAGGAAGTATCGCTCTGGAAGTTTGGTGACACATCAAGTTTTGTCAAGAATATAAGTGTATCAAACCTTGCAGATATAAAGAATGTTAGTTGCTCAAACTCTGGAACACAGTTGAATACTTTTGTTTCAAGTGCAAATAGTGCCATCAAAGATAATTCACTCGTTATTATCTTCACGGATGATGATGGAGGTTCAATAAATGCAGCTGTTACAGGTATGAAGAATAGAGAAGATGTTTTCTGGCAAATCATCGTGTATGGTTCGCACAACAGCATAACTTCTGCGATATCAGACATCCCTAACATTTCACTTGTCAGCATGACAGATTACGCTTCAAAGAATGATTCTGAGATTAATCGGGCACTCTTGAAGGATTATATAAACTGGAAGAAACAATAATACAGGTATCAAAAATATGTTTGAAAGATTTGAATAAACTAACACACGAAATTAGCAGAAAACGTAACAAATAAATAACAACATAGGAGCCTCCTATGTTGTTATATGGTTATACCCACCTTTCCTATTTCCTCTCCGCCACAAACCTTTTCAACAAGAAAGTCAAAAAGTATGGGAAGGTATAGAACTTGCCATTGAATCCGATATTCTTATAACTCA
>CALCUQ010000383.1 GCA_937906795.1 uncultured Bacteroidales bacterium
CAGATGTTATCTTTACCCCTAACAAAGGGGATGCAAAGAGATTCTCTGGAGCAATCCTTCCTCTTAAACAAGCATCTTACAACAAACGTTCTAACCCTATTTAGGTCTTGAACAATTCAATATTCAAAGGCAGTTATGGAGTTTTTTCCATAGCTGCTTTTTTTATTTGCACATTTTGGAATAAAAATTTTATCTTTGAAAAAACACAAAATTTGATTAATTATGTTTGCAAAAGATGTTTATGTGAGCAGAAGAGCTCGGTTGATGCAAAGCATGGGTGATGCTTTTATTCTTTTGTTAGGAAATAATGAGGCTCCTTGTAATTATCCCGACAATGCATATAAATTCAGACAAGACAGTTCGTTCCTATATTTCTTTGGACATAGCCATCCTGGTATGGCTGCCATATTGGATGCAAGTACCGGAGAAGAGGTATTGTTTGCAGATGATGTTGATATAGATGATATTATATGGATGGGCCCTCAGGAGTCAATTGCACATAAGGCTGAGGCTGTGGGAGTTGCTCATAGTGAGAGGTTTGCAAAACTTAAAGACTATGTTGCTGGTGCTGTTGCAAAGGGGAGAAAAGTACATTTCTTGCCTCCGTACAGAAATTACAATAAGATTCTTCTAAATGAGTTGTTGGGATTGCCAATTGCATCGCTTAAAGAAAATTCGTCGGTGAAGCTGATAAATGCTGTGGTAGACTTGAGAATAAAAAAAGAGGCTTGTGAGATAGAGCAGATTGACATTGCTTGTAATATTGGTTATGCTATGCATTTTGCGGCTATGAAGATGGCAAGACTTGGTATGGTAGAGCAGGAGTTGGCAGGAATAATGGAGGGAATTGCACATCAGCAGGGTTCAATGGTTTCTTTTGCAACAATCCTTTCTCAAAATGGGGAGACACTGCACAATCATTCGCATCATCAGATTTTAACAGAAGGGAGAATGTTTGTTGTTGATGCTGGAGCTGAAAACAATATGAACTATTGTTCGGATCTTACCCGTACACTACCATGTAGCGGCAAGTTTACCCAACAGCAAAAAGAGATATACAATATTGTAGCAGCAGCAAATAATTGTGCTGCATCGCTGGCCAGACCATCTGTTACATATAAAGAGGTGCATTTGGAGGCTTCTAAGGTGCTGGCAAAAGGTCTGATAGATCTTGGCTTAATGAAAGGTGATGTTCAGGAGGCTGTTGCAGCGGGAGCTCATGCTCTGTTTATGCCTCACGGTTTGGGCCATAATATGGGACATGATATGGAAGATTTGGGCCAGATATATGTTGGATACGATAGCGTTACACGTCCTTCTACACAATTTGGACTGGCAAGTCTTAGAATGGGTAGAGAACTTAAAGAGGGGTATGTTGTAACTAATGAGCCAGGATGCTACTTTATTCCTGCTTTGATTGAAAAATGGAAAGCAGAGGGTATAAACAAGGAGTTCATTAACTTTGACAAGTTAAAGGCATACTACAAATTTGGAGGTATAAGACTGGAGGATGATTTGCTTATTACCTCTGATGGTTGCAGATTGTTGGGAAGCAAGAGATTACCTATCACCCCAGAAGAGGTGGAGGAGCAAATGGGATGCTAAATCTCTGGAAATGAGATATTCTCTTTTACTATAATTGCTTTTGGATATACTATTACAATCTCTTTTAAAGCTTTTGTAGCTTGGGATTTGGTTCTGTAATCCCCCACAACAACTTTAAAGAAAGGGTTTGTATAGCTTCTGTATACAGGAATCGCAGGAAATTTTAGTTTAAAATCTTTTTCAAGGGTTTGGCTATCATTTCTTGCGGTTTGTTTATTGTCAAAAAACAGTCTTATCCTGTATCCGGATATTTTCTTTTCTGCATTTGCTCGGGTATGTCTGGCAAGCAGACTGTCAACCTGAGTTGGATGGTTGATTTTTACACTGCCGCTCGAATTGCTCTGCTGGACATAATTTACAATATTATAGCCAATAAGGGAACTGTCTATTGTAGGTTTCATAACAACAGGTGCAACGGTTGTATCTACAATTTCTTCCAGTTGGTTGATTTGTTGTGCGTTTGCAAATGCAGTGCCGGCAACAAGTAATATTATAGCTAAAATGTGTTTCATTCTGTTGGGCAATTATTGTATTATTTTTTCCATTCTGGGGCCAAGTTCACTAAATGGAATGTTGGTGAACTTGAATGTCTTTTTTATTGGACCACTCTTTATTGTAGCTTCAAAGTTAATAGTAAAATCTGACTTTTGCAGTTTTTTGTAATCAAAACCAATTGAAAGCAAAGACAACGGGTCTGTTACTTTGAATTTTATTTTAAGTGGAATATTGTTAATCCCTTTGTATATAATATATTGCTGGTCTATGGATACATTTGCAAAATGTATTCCTTGCTTGTAAATTCGCTGGGGTAGTTGTATCTTGCGGCGGCGGCAAGGGCGGCACCAACGATGCATCCGCAGAATATGTCGGATACATCCACAACCTGCTCATCCGTGAAGGCATCCTGTTCCAGACCGGTGAGCTGGGCAAGGTTGACGCAGGCGGCGGCGGAACTGTTGCAAAGTTCATCTCCATGAAGAACATCGACACCATCGACATCGGTGTCCCGGTACTCTCCATGCACGCACCGTACGAAGTCGTTTCCAAGTACGACATCTACGAAACCTATCGCTGCGTCAAGGCGTTCAACGAAG
>CALCUQ010000384.1 GCA_937906795.1 uncultured Bacteroidales bacterium
GCATGTTGTTACTGTAAATGATTATTTGTCTAAACGTGACTCTGAGTGGATGGGCCCGTTATATCAATTCCATGGCTTGAGAGTGGATTGTATAGACAAGCATCAGCCAAATTCAGATGCAAGAAAGAACGCATATAGAGCAGACATTACTTTTGGTACAAATAATGAGTTTGGCTTTGATTACCTAAGAGATAACATGGCAATAAGCTCAGATGATCTTGTACAGAAGAAACATCATTATGCAATTGTGGATGAGGTTGACTCTGTGCTTATTGACGATGCCAGAACTCCACTTATCATATCCGGTCCGGTTCCAAAGGGTGAAGATCAGCAATATGCAGAGTACAAACCATATATTGAACGATTGTATACTCAGCAGAGAAGTGCCGTAACACAACTTCTCAATCAGGCAAAAAAACTTATTTCAGAGGGAAATAAAGAAGAGGGAGGAAAGATTCTTTTAAGAGCCTACAAAGGTTTGCCAAAATATAATCCGCTTATCAAATATTTGAGTGAGCCAGGTATCAAGCAAATCCTGATGAACACAGAGAACTTCTATATGCAGGACAACAATAAACAGATGCATATAATTACAGATGAACTGTTGTTTGTTATAGATGAGAAACAAAGGTCAGTAGAGCTTACAGATAAGGGAAATGATATTATTTCTGGCTTTGTAAGTGATGAGAAATTCTTTATTCTTCCCGATGTAGGTGCTGAGGTTTCTGAGATTGAGAAATCACTTTTGTCGGCAGAAGAAAAAGTTGCAAGAAAGGATGCACTTTTGGCAGATTATGCTCTTAAGGCAGAGAGGGTACATACTGTAAACCAATTGCTTAAAGCATACACAATGTTTGAGAAGGATGTTGAGTATGTTGTTATGGACAATAAAATTAAGATTGTTGACGAACAAACCGGACGTATTCTTGATGGAAGAAGATATTCAGATGGTTTGCATCAGGCAATTGAGGCCAAAGAGAATGTTAAGGTTGAGGCTGCAACCCAAACTTTTGCAACAATCACACTGCAGAACTACTTTAGAATGTATCACAAACTTGCCGGTATGACCGGTACAGCTGAAACAGAGGCAGGAGAGTTCTGGTCTATTTACAAACTGGATGTTGTTACCATACCAACAAACAGACCAATATTGAGAGATGACCAGGATGATTTGATTTACAGAACAAAGAAGGACAAATATAATGCTGTGATTGCTCAGATAATTGCATTGCAAAAAGCGGGAAGACCGGTGCTTGTAGGTACAACATCTGTTGAGATATCTGAGTTGCTTAGCAAGATGCTTAAGCTAAGAGGTATAAAACATAATGTGTTGAATGCCAAATTGCATGCTCAGGAGGCTAATGTTGTTGCCAATGCAGGACAGCCTGGAGCTGTTACAATTGCTACAAATATGGCTGGTAGAGGTACAGATATAAAGTTGGGTACTGGTGTGAAAGAGGCAGGTGGATTGGCAATTATTGGTACAGAGAGACATGACAGCAGACGTGTTGACAGACAGCTTAGAGGTAGAGCAGGACGTCAGGGTGACCCTGGTTCATCTACATTCTATGTTTCGTTGGAGGATGATCTTATGCGTCTGTTTGGTGGTGAGAGAATAGCAAAAGTTGTTGACAGAATGGGGGGAATGGAAGAAGGAGAGGTGCTTCAGCACTCAATGCTGTCGAGTTCAATTGAGAGAGCTCAAAAGAAAGTTGAGGAGAATAACTTTGGAACAAGAAAGAGACTTCTTGAGTATGATGATGTTATGAATTCTCAAGGAGAGGTGATCTACACAAGAAGAAGAAATGCTCTATACGGAGAGAGAATTGAGGTGGATTTGAAGAATATGATTACAGATTATGCAGATATTTTTGCTGCATCAAAAGATTCATATTCTTTTGAAGAATTCTCTTTGGAGATGATAAAGAACATTTCTGTTGAACCAAGTTTTGATGAAAAATTCTATAAGGATTCGTCGGCTGAGCAATTGGCTGATAAAATTGCTGAATCTATTAGAGACATTATTGGAAGAAGAAGTGATGCTGTTATTGCTCAGGCTTGGCCTATTATAGAGCAGGTTTACAGGACTCAGTCTATGGCATATGACAATATTGCAATTCCTATATCAGATGGTGTCAAGATTATGCAGCTTGTCATAAATCTTAAAAAAGCATATGAGAGCCAGGGTAAGGAGTTGTATAGAGCTCTTGCAAAATCTGTAACTCTATATACAATTGATGAGCACTGGAAAGAGCATCTGAGAGAGATGGATGATTTGAAACAGTCTGTACAAAATGCTACATATGAGCAAAAAGATCCTCTATTGATCTATAAATTTGAGAGCTTTAACTTGTTTAAAGGCATATTGGAGAAGATTAGCAGAGATGTGATTGCATTTATGTCAAGAGCTCAGATTCCTTTGAGAAAAGATGAGGATATTCCTGTAAGACAAGAGCAACGTAAGCCAAAAACTGATTTGAGCAAAATGCAGCTTGGTAGAAATGACCTTTCTACAAATGGAGGTGAACCTAAATCAAATGCTCCAATTCATGTTGAGAAAAAGGTAGGTAGAAACGAACCATGTCCATGTGGCTCTGGTAAAAAGTACAAGAACTGCCACGGCAGGGATGAGTAAGTAATCTGTAAATTTAAACAAGACTATGGAAAATATATTTGATTTAGTGGTAATTGGAGCTGGCCCTGGCGGGTATGTGGCTGCAATAAGAGCAAGCCAATTGGGCTTTAAAACTGCTGTGATTGAAAAAGCTGAGCTGGGTGGTGTATGTTTGAACTGGGGTTGTATCCCAACCAAGGCTTTGCTTAAAAGTGCTCAGGTATATAATTACACCAAACATTTGGCAGATTATGGCCTTGGACTGGCAAATGCAGATGGTACACCTGTTGATGCAGCAACGGTAATGTCTTATGCAGATATACAAAAGGTTGTTGAGCGTGAAAGAGGTGTTTCTGCTCAGATGAGCAAGGGGATAGAGTTCTTGTTTAAAAAGAATAAGATTACTGTTATAAAAGGTGAGGCTAAGATTATACAAAAGGGTAAGGTTGAGGTTAAACCATGCCAAGACGATGCCCAAGAGTGTATTGTTGAGGCCAAGCATATTATAATAGCAACTGGGTCAAGACCTAACTCGTTGCCTTTTGCTCCTATAGACGGTCAGAAGATAATCTCTTACAAACAAGCTTTGGTCCCTCAAACGCTTCCTAAGAGTATGGCTATTATAGGTTCTGGTGCAATTGGAAGTGAGTTTACATATTTCTACCGTTCTATGGGTGTTGATGTTACCATTATAGAATATTTGGACCAGATTGTCCCTCTTGAGGATGAAGAAGTAGCTGCCCAGCTTAGCAGGAGTTTTAGGAAACTGGGTATTAAAGTTATGACTTCCAGTGCAGTAAAGGCTATAGATACAACAGGTGATGGATGCAAGCTTACAATTGAGACCAAAAAAGGTGAGGTTGAACTTGTTGTAGACAGAGTCCTTTCTGCTGTAGGGGTAATTCCTAACACCCAAGGTATTGGATTGGAAGAGGCAGGTGTTCAAACAAACAGAGGCAAGATTGTTGTTGATGATTTCTATAGAACAAATGTAGAGGGGATATATGCTATAGGTGATGTAATTGCGACCCCTGCTTTGGCTCATGTGGCTTCTGCTGAGGGTATAGCTTGTGTTGAGAAAATAGCAGGCCTTGATGTTGAAAAAGTTGATTATGCAAATATCCCTGGTGCAACATATACTTCTCCTGAAATAGCTTCTGTTGGACTTACAGAAAAGAAAGTAAAAGAGCAGGGAATTGAGTATAAAGTTGGAAAATTCCCATTTACAGCAAGTGGTAAGGCAACAACAGCAGGGGAGAGAGACGGATTTGTGAAACTTATAATAGATGCCAATACAGACAAGATTTTGGGAGCACATCTTATAGGTGCAAATGTTACAGAAATGCTTTCTGGTATAGTTTTGGCAAAGAGACTGGGGGCAACTGCCAAAGATATCATAAAAACAATACATCCTCATCCAACTATGAGCGAGGCTATAATGG
>CALCUQ010000385.1 GCA_937906795.1 uncultured Bacteroidales bacterium
TAATAATATTACCTGACAAGAAAGAAGAACAAACAACTTCAGGAATTTTTTAACCAGGATCCGCAAATGATTTTTAACTAAAAAAACGCTTATTTGGGGGTATTTTTACACTTGCAAGATTTTTGTAATTTTTAACTTGTTTAACTTGCTGATTTATAGATTATTGTAAAAAGGTGATGCAATATTTTAGAGCCTGAAAAATTAGGTATTATTGCATAATTGACATACCTTTGCATCAGTGAAAATAGGAATTGAACAAGTATTAAATAGTAGAATAGCAATCCGTTTTGGAAAGGAGTACCAAAGCGGATTGTTATTTTTTTGGATATTAGCTAAAAGTTTATATCTTTGCAGCCCCAAAAGTTGTGTAATTTTATACAGCATTGGAATAAGTAATACATTTATTAATTTAATTTTAACTGATATGTTAAAACAATACGAGACCGTTTTCATTGCAACTCCCGTTTTATCTGATGCTCAGATGAAGGAAGCGGTAGCCAAATACGTAGAGCTTATCAAAGCTAACGGTGGTGAGGTTGTATATGAGCAAGATTGGGGTTTGAGAAAGTTAGCTTACCCTATCCAAAAGAAAACCACTGGTTTTTATCATTTAATTGAGTTCAAAGTTGAGCCTGCATTCATTCAGACTCTAGAGACTCAATACAGACGTGATGAGAGAATTATTCGTTTCTTAACTTTTGCTATGGATAAGCATGCAATTGCTTATGCAGAGAAAAGAAGAGCTAACCAAGCAGCTGCGGCTGAGCAAAAATAATTAGGAGGTAAATAATATGGCAAATCCAGTAAATAACGAAATTCGTTACCTTAACCCTCCTACAGTAGAGGTTAAGAAGAAAAAATACTGCCGCTTCAAAAAAGCAGGTATCAAATATGTAGATTACAAGGACGCTGAGTTCCTTAAGAGATTCCTTAACGAGCAGGGTAAAATCCTTCCTAGAAGACTTACCGGTACTTCACTGAAATTCCAGAAGAAGGTTGCTCAGGCAGTAAAACGTGCAAGACACCTTGCATTGCTACCATACGTAACAGATTTATTGAAATAAGGAGGAAAGATAGATGGAAATTATACTAAAACAAGACGTGGCTAACCTAGGCCATAAAGACGATATCGTAGTTGTTAAAAACGGTTACGCAACCAACTACCTAATTCCTCAAGGTTTTGCAATTATGGCAACTCCTTCTGCAAAAAAAGTTCATGCAGAGAATATGAGACAAAGAGCTCATAAAGAGGCTAAATTCAGAGAGGATGCTCAAGCTCTTGCAGCTAAACTAGAGGGCGTACAAGTTACTGTAGCTACTAAAGTTAGCGCAACTGGCAAAATCTTTGGTTCAGTTAACAATATTCAAATTGCTGAGGCTCTTGCAGCTAAAGGTTTTGAGATTGACAGAAGAGACATCACTATTGTAGATGCTGCAAAACTTCAAGAAGTTGGTATCTATGATGCTGTAGTTAAATGTTACAAAGAGATCAAAGCAACTATTAAAGTTGAGGTTGTTGCTGAGTAATTTTTAACTCATATATATAAAAACGGGACTCATTTGATGTGACCCCCAAAAGTTGGACGGTTTAACATTATTAAGAGGCCC
>CALCUQ010000386.1 GCA_937906795.1 uncultured Bacteroidales bacterium
CCTTGGGCTCACAATCGTTTACGATATCATCGTCGATCCTCAATTCGCCCGCTGTTATATCCTCAAGTCCGGCAATCATACGAAGTGTCGTCGATTTACCGCATCCTGAAGGGCCTACAAAAACTATAAACTCTTTATCCTCTATTTCTGCCTCACCGGTAATGTCAAATCCTAAATTATTTGGAGCACAACTCTCAAGAAGAGATATAAACAATCCGTTTGAGGAGATATAGTGTGCACTTGAGATAAGATCTTTTTCTGCACATTTTACAATGGCATTAAGGGTGTCTGATGTTATCTGGTATTCACTTTCATCTGTAACCTTGCCTACAAGGTAAATTGTATCACCTTTTGACTCAAATGACATTGGGATAATGTTCTTTTTGTTTTTAAACAAGCCCAGTGCATTTATTCGTCTGTCATCTACATTTTTTGCTGTGAGGAATCTTGCTCCACTACATGCCAGTTTTGCTATAGCCTCATTGTTGGCTCTGGTAAGGGCAGTTGCAGGATCCAGTTTATCCAAAGAAACAGACTCAGCTTTTGATATGCCTATAGTAAATACTCCTTTGCCAATTTTTTCTACATCTGCATCAAATGGGTTCTTTATGTACTTTAGAATAGTTTTAGAGTATTGTTCATCTTGAGTAAGGAGTTCTGCTATATCAACAAGATCTTCCATCTCTACAATTTGTTTTTCATAAAGCTCTACCATAAGAATATTATTTAGTGTGAAACTTGTTTTATTGTCAAACAATCAGTTACTGCATGTTGTTCTTTATATTTTCTGCTATTTTGTCAATAAGACATGCTCTGGCCTCTTTGCTTGCCCATCCTATGTGTGGAGTAAGCAATATTTTTTTAGGATTGTTAACCTTAAGATATGGGGAGTCAATTGGAAGAGGTTCTTTGCTGAACACATCAATTCCAGCACCGGCCAAAAGGTTCTCGTTCAAAGCCTGTACAATATCATTTTCATTTATTATTCCACCTCTGCCCAAATTAAAGATATAAGCTGTAGGTTTCATAAGTTTAAGATAGTTGTATGTTATAAGATTGTTGGTTTTTTCGTTAAGAGGTGCGTGAACAGATATAATATCACAAGTCTGCATTAACTCTTCCAATGATACATTCTTGAATTCATCTGAGTGGGCAACTCCACTTGTTGCATAATATACTACCTCCATGCCAAAGGCTTGTGCAATACGTGCCACTTTACTGCCTATATTGCCCAATCCAATAATTCCGTATTTCTTGCCCTTTAATTCAAAGAAACATTCGCTCACATCTGTAAACGACGGCCCTTTTGAATAGTTGCCGCTTTTTACAGCATTGTCAAAATACCCCATTTTACATACCATAGTAAGCACCATAGCAAATGTAACTTGCACTACACTTTCTGTAGAGTATCCTATTGCATTCTTAACAGGAATTCCTTTGCTGTTGGCATAAGGAATATCAACATTGTTTGTTCCTGTTGCTGCAACACAAATAAGTTTTAGTTTTGGAGCAGCATCAACTTGCTCTTTACCAATAATTACCTTATTTGTAATAATTACATCTGCATCTTTGATTCTTTCAAAAACCTCTTCTGGTTTGGTAAAAGGGTATGTTACAAACTCTCCAAGGGTTGCAATAGGCTCAAGTGATATATCATTGCCAATAGTGTCGGCATCTAAAAATACAATTTTCATATGGCTTTTATTTTTAATAAATAATCCTTAAAGTTAGTAATAAATTTGTAATTCTAAAAGCAAGAGGCCGAGTCTGCTTAATGTGACTCGGCCTCCATATCATTTATTTTAAAGAATTACTTATTTCAAAGGAGAGTTAGGCTCCTTTTTCATGTAGTTGTATTCCAGTTTGTCCACCAGTCTTGGGAAGAACTTGTTTAACCATACAGTAAGTTTGCCAATTGGAGTAAGTATTATTTGTGCTTTACGCTTGTTAACACCTTTTACCAGTCTTGCTGCAACCTCCTCTGCACTCATCATCTTGTCTTCATCTCTAGGAGTTTCTCCTTGAGCGCTTCCATCTGCAGTTAAAGCAGTATGTCTGATATTAGAAGATGTAAATCCTGGTGCAAAAATCATTACATGCAAACCATCGTGCAAATGTTCTACTCTAAGAGTATCAAGGAATCCGTAAATTGCAAATTTTGATGCACTGTATCCTGTTCTTGCTGGAAGCCCTTTAAAGCCTGCTATGGAAATGACTCCTACAACAGAGCCTTTTGCCTGTAATAGATATGGAAGTGCATATTTTGTACAATATACTGTACCCCAAAAGTTTACATCCATCAAACTCTTAATTACACTCAAGTCAAGATCTTTGAACATGGCTCTCATTGATATGCCGGCATTATTTACCAGTATATCTATTTTGCCATATGTTTCTACTGTCTTGTTTATTAGATTTTTACAATCTTCTTCTTTGGTAACGTCAGTTCCTACTGAAATAAATTTTGGTGCACTCTTTCCATCTATGCTGCATTCGCTTCCATATTTGGCGTTAAGTTCATTTATAATGGAGCTAAGTTTGTCAACATTTCTTGCTGCCAAAACTACGCAATCACCTTTGGATGCAAATTCTTTTGCTGTTGCCAGGCCTATACCTGAACTGGCACCTGTAATAACAACTACTCTCATAATTCAATTAGTCCATAATTGCCATATCCTGGATATCAGTAGAGCCTTTATACTTGCCAGCCTCAAGATTTTTCTTAACCTCCTCAAAAGCTTTAAGAGTATACTCTACATGCTCCATTTCGTGCATAGCTGTAGGGATAAGGCGGTACATAATAACACCTTTTGGTACTACAGGGTATACAACACATGAGCAGAAGATACCATATTTCTCTCTTAGATCAATAAGCATATTGGTAGCCTCAGGAACATCACCTTTCATAAATACAGGAGTGATACAAGCCTCAGCAACACCAATGTCAAAACCTCTTTGTCTTAGACCATCTTGTAGAGCACGGGTAATCTTGAACAATTTCTCACGTTTGTCATGACCTTTTCTAATAATGTCAAGTCTCTTCAAACAACCCTCAACAATTGGCATAGGTAGTGATTTTGCATAGATTTGAGAGCGTAGGTTGTATCTTAGATAGTTGATGATATCTTTGTCACCTGCTACGAAACCACCAATACAAGCCATTGATTTTGCATAAGCGCCAAAATACAAATCAACTTGATCCATAACACCATAGTGCTCAGAAGTACCTCTACCGTTAGGACCCATACAACCAAATCCGTGAGCATCGTCAATTAGAATTCTAAAGTTGTATTTCTCTTTTAGTTTACAGATAAGATCCAAGCGGCCAAGACCACCGGTCATACCATAAACACCCTCAGTGATAAGAAGGATACCACCGCCACTTTCTTGTGTAAGTTTTGTTGCTCTTTGAAGTGCTTTCTCGCAACGCTCAATATCATTGTGAGGATATACAATTCTCTTACCCATATGAAGTCTTACACCATCCATAATACAAGCGTGAGCCTCAGAATCGTAAACAATTACATCATGTCTTGTTACAAGAGCATCAATTGTAGAGATCATACCCTGATAACCAAAGTTGAACAGGTATGCATCCTCTTTACACTCAAACTCTGCAAGCTCTCTCTCAAGTTGCTCATGCAAAGAAGTGTGACCACTCATCATTCTGGCACCCATTGGATATGCAAGACCCCATTTGGCAGCAGCCTCAGCATCAACTTTTCTTACCTCTGGGTCATTTGCCAAACCTAGATAGTTGTTAAATGTCCAAGCAAGAACTTTTTTACCATTAAAAGTCATGTAAGGTGCAATTTCTCCCTCAAGTTTAGGGAACATAAAATAACCGTGAGCTTTTTTTCTGTATTGCCCTGGCGGACCACCTTCGTCCTTTTTAATTCTTTCAAAAATGTCCATGTCTAATATTAGTTAATGATTATGTATATCTTATTTTTCTTCCTATTTTTAAAATTGTGGTAGGCTTTATACCGTTAAGTTTGCATAATTTGCTTACGGATACCCCTGTCCTGTGAGCAATTCTGCCTAATGTATCCCCTTTTTTTATAGTCCAGTATCTTATTTTGTCAATCTCTTTTTTATAGGCAAAAGTTTCGGCCGACAAAGTAAGAATGCTTCCCTTTGTGGTATGAGTTTTAAAGTCAACTATATCATGAGGGTTAATTGGATTGCCCAAGTATCTGAATTCTAGGTGAAGATGATATCCGGTTGATCTGCCTGTATTTCCACCTTTACCAACTGCATCACCGGCCTTTATGTGTTGCCCTGCCTTAACAAGAGGTTTTTCAAGGTGAGCATAAAGGGTTTCAAGTCCATTGTAGTGTCTTACAACAACATAATGGCCATATCCTCTTCTTTGGTATCTGATTATCCTTACAATACCGTCAAATGCACATTTTACGGTGTCACCTCTGTGAACTTTAAGATCTATTCCGTAGTGGTATCTCCATTTTCTGAATCCCCAGTCAGATGTAACATATTTTTGGGATGGAGGACAATAGCCGCTTATATCAATTGCTATTGTATCCTTCATATTGGTAAGGGAGACATTGTAAGGGTTCAAATTCACATTGTCCCGTATATCATATTCTTCTGGAAGCTCAGAGAATTTGTTGAACTTTATTTCATCATAAATTTCGTCGCTGGGTCCATCAGAAAGAGGGAACAATTCCTCAATGGAACCTGGATATTGGACATAACGGATATCGCAACATGCACTGCGAATGCTGTTGGACTCCATTAATCTCTTTGATTTTTCGGTTCCCTGATATCCTCTTACAAATATTCTCTTTAATCCATTGGAGAATTTGCTTTGAGCTGTGATATTGGAACTTGCAATTACTCCCGCAATCAGCAGGAGTAATGCAGTAAAACGTTTAAGCGTCAATATTTGCGGATTTAGCGTTTTGTTCAATAAATTCTCTTCTTGGTGGAACATCATCACCCATAAGCATTGAGAATATTCTGTCTGCCTCAGCAGCATTCTCAATTGTAACTTGTCTTAGAAGTCTCTTTGATGGGTCCATTGTTGTATCCCACAATTGCTCAGCGTTCATCTCTCCAAGACCTTTGTAGCGTTGGATATATATTCCCTTGTCTGAGCCGCCACCCATTTCTTGTTTGATTTTCTCCAACTCTTCATCAGTCCAGCAATATACCTCTTGTTTGCCTTTCTTTGCTCTGTACAATGGAGGCGTAGCACAATATACGTGACCGTTCTTGATAAGGTCAACCATATGTCTGAAGAAGAATGTAAGAATCAGTGTTGTAATGTGGCTTCCGTCTACGTCGGCATCGGTCATAATTATCACTTTGTGATATCTTAATTTGCTAAGATTAAGTGCCTTGCTGTCTTCCTCAGTTCCAATTGTAACTCCAAGGGCAGTGTATATGTTTCTAATAGACTCACTTTCAAGGATCTTGTGGTCCATAGCTTTCTCAACATTAAGGATTTTACCTCTCAACGGAAGAATGGCTTGGAATTGTCTGTCTCTGCCAGTTTTTGCTGTACCACCCGCAGAGTCTCCCTCCACAAGATAAAGTTCGCAGTTTTCTGGGTTTCTGTCTGAACAGTCTGCCAGTTTGCCAGGTAGACCAGCACCGGTCATAACTGTCTTTCTTTGAACCATCTCTCTGGCTTTTCTGGCAGCGTGTCTGGCTGTTGCAGCAAGAATTACTTTCTCAATAATGGATTTTGCATCTTTTGGATTTTCCTCAAGGTAATTCTCCAAAGCAGAACTTGTAGCCTGACTCACAGAGGCCATAACCTCACTGTTGCCAAGTTTTGTTTTGGTCTGTCCCTCAAATTGAGGCTCAGCCACTTTAACAGAAATAACAGCTGTTAGTCCCTCTCTAAAGTCTGCAGGGTCAATGTCAAACTTAAGTTTTGAAAGCATGCCGTTTTTCTCTGCGTAACTTTTAAGGGTTGTTGTAAGACCTCTTCTAAAACCACTAAGGTGAGTACCACCCTCTATAGTGTTGATATTGTTTACATATGAGTGGATATTTTCAGAGAATCCTGTATTGTACTGCATTGCAATTTCAATTGGAATGCCTGTTTTGTCTGTTTCAAGGTAGATAGGGTTTTCTGTAAGTTTCTCTCTTGTGCCATCAAGATACCCAACAAACTCCAAAAGACCCTTTTCTGAGTAGTATACCTCATGTTTGTCCACTTCAACCACTTGTCCGTCTTCATTTGTGTCAACAGCTCTAAGGTCTCTCAAACAAAGCTTGACCCCTTTGTTAAGGTATGCAAGCTCTCTTAAACGGGCAGCAAGAATATCATAATTGTAAACTGTGCTTGCGGTGAAAATTTCCGGATCTGGGCTGAATGTAATGATTGTACCTGTAGTTTCAGACTCCCCGACAACTTTTACCGGATACAAAGGAACACCTTTTGAGTACTCCTGTTTGAATATCTTTCCCTCTCTATGGATTTCGGCTGTAAGATGAGTTGACAGTGCATTAACACAAGACACACCCACACCATGCAAACCTCCTGACACTTTGTAGCTGTCTTTGCTGAATTTTCCACCAGCGTGAAGTACAGTTAGAACAACCTCAAGGGCACTTCTGCCCTCTTTCTCATGGATTCCGGTAGGAATACCACGTCCGTTGTCTTTTACTGTGATTGAATTGTCTTTGTTTATTATAACGTCTATATCAGAACAATAGCCTGCAAGTGCTTCATCTATTGAGTTGTCTACAACCTCATAAACCAGGTGATGCAAACCTCTGGAGCCAACATCTCCAATATACATTGATGGGCGTTTTCTTACTGCCTCCAATCCTTCCAAAACCTGAATGCTATCTGCAGAATAACCGTCGCTTACAGCAATATTTTCTTTCTCTATTTCGCTCATTTTTTCTTATAAATTTTAACATACAAAAATACAAAAAATATTGTAATCAGGCAATATGAAATTCCTTAAAATTCATTAAAAAATACCCCTCAAAAAAGGGTTATATTTTAATTTTTATTACATTTGTGTAATAATGTTCAAAATTTGATTTATGTTTGGCAGCAACAGCAACGGATTCATCACAGAATATGGACTTCCATTAATTGAAATGGAGAATGTAGAGATTGTAAACAGCGGTAATATGGTCCTTTCAGATGTTTCATTCACTGTCTCAAAAGGGGAATTTGTATATTTGATTGGAAAGGTTGGAAGTGGAAAGAGTTCCATAATAAAAACCATAATTGCTGAGCTGCCCGTAAAAAAAGGAAAGGCAAGGGTAGGGGACTATATCCTGCCTAAAATAAAGAAAAGGCAAATTCCCTATCTCAGACGCAATATAGGAGTGGTTTTTCAGGACTTCCAGTTGCTTATGGACAGAACAGTGGAGGAGAACCTTCTGTTTGTTCTTGAGGCTACCGGATGGAACAAACTCTCAAAAATGAAAGCAAGGTCAAATGAGGTGCTGCAGATGGTTGGTCTGGCAGGGAAGGCTTTCAGTATGCCGCATCAGTTGTCGGGAGGAGAACAACAGAGAGTTGCCATAGCAAGAGCACTCCTGAACAGCCCTTCCATTATCCTCGCCGACGAGCCTACAGGTAACCTGGATGAGGAGACAGCAATGGATATAATGAATCTCCTTTACAGGATACATAAGGAGCAGCAGCCTGCAATTCTGATGGTTACGCATAACAAGGAACTTTACAAGAAATTTCCAGGAAAAGTTCTTGTGTGTGAAAATAAAACAGTATCACAACTGAATCAGGAGGTGGAGTTTTCTTTAGTAGACCTCCAGCAACACAACGAGCAAGAGTATGAAGAACAAGAGCAATAACAATCCACTTGCTTCCAAGAAACAGATAGAGGAGATTTTTTCTTATTTCAGAGAGAATGTTCCGGTTGCTGAGAGTGAACTCAATTTTGACAATCCCTATCAACTGGTAGTGGCTGTTATTTTATCTGCCCAATGCACAGATAAAAGGGTAAATATGCACACTCCTGCCTTTTTTATGAGGTTTCCCGATGCTTTGTCTCTCTCAAATGCAACCTTTGATGAGGTTTTCAATCTTATAAAGTCCATCTCTTTTCCAAACAACAAGGCAAAACATTTGATTGGAATGGCAAAGATGCTTGTTGAGCAGTTCAATGGAAATGTTCCACAAGAAAGACAAATGCTTGAAAAGCTTCCTGGGGTTGGCAGAAAAACTGCAAATGTAGTTGCGTCAATTATTTACAATAAGCCTTATATTGCAGTTGATACCCACGTTTTTAGGGTTTCTCACAGAATGGGACTCTCTAATGGCAAAACACCATTGGAGGTTGAAAAAGACCTGGAGAGGATTGTTCCACAGCAGGAGAGGGCAATAGCGCACCATTGGCTTATTCTGCATGGCAGATACATTTGTACTGCCCGCAATCCCAAATGTGGCCAGTGCCCTGTGGCAAAGTCTTGTATTTACAATTTGTCAGCCTCTCTTTGAGGATGATGTTCAAGAATGTTTTTCATCCATTGTTGCGAACTTACGTGAGTGTAGATTTCTGTTGTTAAAATGCTCTCATGTCCCAGCATTTGTTGTACAACGCGTAAATCTGCTCCATTTTCTACAAGATGTGTTGCAAATGAATGTCTGAATGTGTGTGGTGATACCTGTTTTTGTATCCCGGATAGTGCAGTTTGTTGTTTTACAACAGTAAAGACCATTTCACGTGTAAGTTTGCCCCCACGCCTGTTCAAAAACAGAGTGCTGTCAGATTCAGTGGCAAATGTTCCAATTTTTCTACCGCTTATTTCTTTTGAACTGTTGTGCTTTCCTCTGTTTGAGCGGGCTGCCTGCAGTGTATCCCATCTTAGGGGCAAATAATTGTTTACTGCCTCAATTACAATGTCATTTACAGGCACCAGCCTTTGTTTGTTGCCTTTTCCTATAATTCTGATGAATCCCTCTTTAAAGAAAAGGTCAGACAGCTTTATCTCAATAAGTTCGGAAACTCTCAATCCGCAGGAGTAAAGCATCTCTATAATTGCTTTGTTCCTGTATCCAAGGTCTGATGTAAGATCAATGGATCCAATTATTTTATCTATTTCTTCCACCGACAAAACATTGGGAAGGTATCTGCTCATTTTAGGGGATTCTATTGTACTGCAGGGATTGTCAGTGTTCTCTGCAGATACAGAAGAAGACATGTTTATGAACTTGTAGAATGATTTGAGTGAACTTATTTTTCTGGCCTGGCTTCTCTTTTTTATTCCGTTGTCTACGCTTTGCTTGAGATAATTTTCTATGTCTTTTGCGCAGACATCTGCAGGGGTGCTTATAGGATTGTTTTCAATAAGGTATTTATAGAATCCTTCAATGTCTGATCTGTAGGATTTGATGGTGTTTTCAGATAATCCTCTTTCGAGTTTTAAATGTGAACAAAAATCTTGGATGTGCTCTTCCCAGCTCATTTTGTGGTATTTAGGTGCAAATTAAAAAGGAGGCTTTCATAAGATAGCCTCCTTTGTTACGTTTATTTAAATGGATTATTCCCACTCAATAGTTGCGCTTGGTTTAGGAGACATGTCATAACATACGCGGTTGACTGTCTTAACTTCGTTGAGTATTCTGTCGGTGATTTTCATGAGTATTTCCCAATCTACCTGTTCAATTGTTGCTGTCATTGCATCAACGGTGTTAACGGCTCTGATAATTACAGGCCAATCATATGAACGTGCGTTATCTCTTACTCCAACAGATTTGAAATCAGGAACAATTGTAAAATATTGCCATACTTTTTTGTCTAGACCTGCTTTTGCAAATTCTTCACGCAGAATTGCGTCAGATTCTCTTACAGCCTCAAGTCTGTCTCTTGTAATGGCTCCAAGGCATCTTACACCCAAGCCCGGACCTGGGAATGGTTGGCGGTATACCATTTCGTATGGTAAACCCAACTCTACACCGCAAGCTCTTACCTCATCTTTGAAAAGTTGTTTTAGAGGCTCAACCAATTCAAATTGCAAATCTTCTGGAAGACCACCAACATTATGATGTGATTTTACCATTTTTGCAGTTTTTGTTCCACTCTCAACAATATCCGGATAGATTGTTCCTTGACCCAAGAAATCAATTCCATCCAATTTTCTGGCCTCTTCCTCAAATACTCTGATGAACTCACCACCAATAATTTTTCTTTTTTGCTCAGGATCTGCTACTCCCTCAAGTTTGCCAAGGAAGCGGTCTGTAGCATCTACATAAATAAGGTTAGCACTCAATTGCTTTCCAAAAATGTCAACAACTGCTTCTGACTCACCTTTACGCATTAAGCCATGATTGACATGAACACACACCAGGTTGTTGCCAATAGCCTTCAATAAAAGGGCAGCAACTACTGAGCTGTCAACTCCACCAGAAAGTGCCAACAATACTTTTTTGTCTCCAACCTGTTTTTTTATAAGTTCAACCTGGTCATTTACAAAATTAGTCATGTTCCAGTTGGCTTCTGCTTTACAAGTGTCAAAAACAAATGATTTTACAGCCTCTTTAATAGCCTCTACATCATTTTCAAACTGAGGTAATTTAACACTGCATAAAGCTTTTGAGTGTCCTGCGGACATAATAGGGAATCCGGCATTGTAAATATCGTGGTTAACATCAATCTCAACACCATCAATTACATTGTTAGGACCTCCGTTAATGATTATACCTTTAACATTAGGCAGAGCTTTAAGTTCATTAACTGTGATGTCGTGTGGATAAATTTCGCTGTAAACGCCCAATGCACGAACGGCTCTGGCAAGAACGGTATTCTCATGACTTCCCAAGTCCAGAATGACAATCATATCTTGTTTCATATACGTAGAAAATATTGGAATGAAAAATATGTTAATTCGCCCCAAAAGTAGTATAAAAATTTAAAAAAAATTATAAAATTTTTAATTTTGTGCCCAATTATGCAAAATATTAGGAATATAGCTATTATTGCTCACGTTGACCATGGTAAAACTACCCTGGTAGACAAGATGATACATCAGGCATTACTTAGCCGTAACGCTGATAAAAACGGTGAGCTTATTCTGGATAATAATGATCTGGAAAGGGAAAGAGGTATAACTATTCTTGCAAAGAATGTAAGTGTACCTTATAAGGGATATAAAATCAACATTATTGATACTCCGGGGCACGCCGATTTTGGCGGAGAGGTTGAGAGGGTACTCAATATGGCTGATGGTGTTCTTTTGCTTGTTGATGCGTTTGAGGGTACTATGCCTCAAACTAGATTTGTGTTGCAGAAGGCAATACAGATGGGTAAAAAACCTGTTGTTGTTGTCAATAAAGTTGATAAACTCAACTGCAGACCGGAT